>JAOACN010000082.1 GCA_026417815.1 Chloroflexaceae bacterium
GCAAAGAGACGGTCCAGAACCTGCTGGTGTTTCGCTTCGCCAACGGGATCTTCGAGCCGATCTGGAACCGGCGCTACGTGGATCACGTGCAGATTACCGTGGCCGAGAGTCTCGGGGTGGAGGACCGGGGTGGCTACTACGATCGCGCCGGGGCCCTGCGGGACATGATCCAGAACCACCTCACCCAGTTGCTCACCCTGACGGCCATGGAGCCGCCCGTGGCCTACGACGCCGACGCCGTGCGGGACGAGAAGGTGAAGGTGCTGCGCGCGATCCGGCCCATCGCCCCGGAGGAGGTGGAGCGCGTCACCGTGCGCGGCCAGTACGGCCCCGGGAGCGTCAGCGGGCGCCCCGTGCGCGGTTACCGCGATGAGCGCGGCGTGGCCCCCGACTCGCAGACCGAGACCTACGTGGCCCTGAAGCTCTTCGTCGAAAACTGGCGCTGGGCCGGCGTCCCCTTCTACCTCCGCAGCGGCAAGGCCCTGCCGCGCCGGGTGAGCGAGATTGCCATCCAGTTCCGCAGCGTGCCCACCCTGCTCTTTGCCGATACGCCGGTCAACGACATCGAACCGAATGTTCTGGCGATCCGCATCCAGCCCGACGAGGGCATCACCCTGAAGTTCAGCTCCAAGGTGCCGGGCCAGGCCCAGATCCGCCCGGTGACGATGGATTTTCGCTACGGCGCCTCGTTTGGGGTGACCTCACCCGAAGCCTACGAACGCCTCTTGCTCGATTGCATGCTCGGCGATAGCACGCTCTTCACCCGGCGCGACGAGGTTGAGGCGAGCTGGGCGTTGCTCACGCCCATTCTGGAGGGCTGGGCCGCCGGTCCACCCCAGAACTTCCCCAACTACGAGGCCGGCGCCTGGGGACCCGCCGCCGCCGATGCGTTCATCGCCCGCGATGGACGCGCCTGGCGCAGACTATGAATACGCTTCCCTTTGTTGACAGCGCCACGATTGAGGGCGAGTTACAGCGGCTCTGGCACGAGACCGCCGAAACGGCCACGGGCGGTCAGGCAGTTACCCGCGCGCTGACCTTGAACCTGATCGCCCGCGCCACCGACCCGCTGATGGCCGAACGGATCAGCGCCGTCGCGCGCGATCTGGTGGCCAGCCATCCCAACCGGACCCTGCTGGCGATCTGCCGACCCGAGGAGGCGCCCCCGCGTATCGAGGCCTGGGTGCAGGCCAACTGCCTGCTGAGCGCCCCCGGCGTGCCCCAGGTCTGCGGCGAGCAGATCAGCATTGATGCCCGCGGCCCGGTAACCGCGCAGACCGCCTCGCTCATCCTGGCCCTGCTCGCGCCCGATCTGCCGGTGGTCCTCTGGTTGCCCGGCCCGGCGCCCTTCGACGACCCGCTGCTCCCTCGTCTGCTCGGGGTGATTGACCGGCTGATTATCGACTCGCGCGACCTGGCCGATCCCGCGGGCGACCTGCGGCGCATGGCCGCCTTTGATCGCGACCCGGGAACACCGCCGGGCGGAGCGCGCCGGGTCGCCTTGAGCGACCTGGGTTGGGCGGCGCTGACCCCCTGGCGCGAACTGACCGCCCAGTTCTTCGATACGCGCCCGCTGTTGCCCCATCTGCGCCGGCTCGATCAGGTCGACATCGGCTATGTGCCCTCCGGTGAACGCCTGAATCCCTTGCCGGGACTGCTCATCGCCGGCTGGCTCGCCGCCTGTCTGGACTGGACGCCGCTGGAGGAGGCGATAAGCGTCGAGGGCGCGACCCTTCGCCTGCACCTGCGCCGCCCGGCGGTCGGGGTTGGCCCGCGGGCCATTCGCCTGGTGACGATCACCATTGCGCCGGTCAGTGCCGCTGGCGCTGCGCCAGGGCTGGCCATGCTGCGCCTGCGCGCGCTTGACGGGGTGACCGCCGACTTTCAGGTGCAGCGCGCCGATGAACAGGGACACATCCTGACCAGCGCGGAGGTGGCCGGCCATCCTCCCGTGCGCCGGTTGACCCGCTGCGTTGCGCCGTCGCTGGCCGAGTTAGTGGCTGCCGAACTGCGGCTCCTCAGCCGTGACGCGATGTTCAGCGCCGCGTTGCAGACGGCGGCAATCTTTGCCGGGGGCCTCGAAGGCCCCGCTACGTCAACCGGAGTGTAAGGGGGAAGGGTTGGGAGGGCGGCGCCCTCCCAGGAGAGTATGTAATCCGCGGGGACACCAGGTTTCCCCACGCCCCTGCCGAAGGGGAGGGGCCGGGAGGGCCGGGTCCTCCCAGGAACAAAGATATCGGTCGTGTAGGGAAACCAGGCTTCCCACCATGCACAGGCACAACCCATGCTCGACACCAGTCTTCTCGCCGCCGGCACCTTCCCGTTCGTCTTTCTGCTGGTCTCGATCATCATTGACGCGCTGATGCTCTTTCAGACGAAGTGGGCGGACCTGAAGGGCAGCTTCCGCGACTCGCTGATCGCCAATCTGATCTCGGCGGTGGTGATCGTGCTGCTGAGCCAGTTGATCCTGAGTGTTCCGAACATCTTCCTGGCCCTGCTGCTGGCGCTGCTGATCGCCTGGATCGTCGAAGGCTTCGTGTTGACGTTGCTGCGACGAACGACCTTTTCGCGGGGATACCTGGCGGGGCTGGTGGCGAACTTTTCGGCGTTTATTTTTGCCTATGCGTATGTGCTGACGTTTGCGTTGACTCCATTGTAGGCCGCAGTAGGGCCGAAGCATTGGCGCAGCCAATGCTTTGGCCCTACTTGCGCTTGCCGCGGGGCGCGGCAGGGGCCTGGCGGCCACGGGGGGTGGACGACGCGGGTTGGGAACCGAGCGCCTGGCGGATCTTCTCCGCCTCGGCGGCGACCGCCGGATTTTCGGGCAGGGTTTGCCCGACGCGCGCCGGGCCGGCCTCGGCCCGCAGTTGAGGAGCGGACGCAGCGTTGCCGAGCAGATGCATAATCTCCTGCTCGCGGCCCATGTGGCACTGCTTGAACTTCTTGCCCGAACCGCAGGGGCAGGGGTCATTGCGACCGGGCAGGGCCGGCCCCTTGCGCCGCGCGGGCTTGCCGGCGACGTTGGCCATCTCGCTGCTACCCCCGGCCTGCCGGGCCATGGCCAGGCGCGCCTGCTGTTCGGCCTCGAGCTGCCGCAGGTAGCGCTCGTAGGCGAAGGTCTGGTTGATGATCTGATAGACCACGTCGCGGGTGATGTTCTCCTTGAGTTGCTCGAACATCTGGAACGACTGGCGGCGGAACTCCACCAGGGGATCACGCTGGGCGAAGGCCTGGAGCATGATGCTCTGGCGCAGTTCGTCCATGGCCGTCAGGTAATCGATCCACTGGCGATCGATGGCCGCCAGCATCATGCGCCGCTCGACATCGCGCATCATCTCGGGGCCGATGGCCCGCTCGCGCTCAGCGTAGGCCTGCTCCAGTTGCTCCACCAGCCAGATCTCGATCTCCTCGCGGCTCTTGCCCTCCAGCGTGGCGCTGCTGACCGAGGCGGGCAGGAGCGGGTTAATCTGGCGGTAGTGGCGCAGCAGTTCGGCGTGATCCCAGGAATCGGGAGCATCTTCCGGCAGGTGTTCATCCACCAGGGCAGCGATCTCTTCGCCGATCATCTGCAAGATCTGGTCATGAACATCCTTGCCATCGAGGATCTCGCGCCGATCCTTGTAGATGATCTGGCGCTGCTTGTTCATCACATCGTCGAATTCGACGGTGTGCTTGCGGATGTCGAAGTTGTAGCCCTCGACGCGGGTCTGGGCGCTTTCGATGGTGCGGTCGAGAATACCTGCCTCCAGGGGCAGATCCTCTTCCATGAAGCGATCCATCAGGCCACGAATGCGGTCAACAGGGCCGAAGCGTCGCAACAGTTCATCTTCCAGGGAAAGGAAGAAGCGTGAGGAGCCCGGGTCACCCTGGCGGCCGGCGCGGCCCCGGAGCTGATTGTCAATGCGCCGGGCCTCGTGGCGCTCGGTGCCCACGATGTGCAACCCGCCGAGGCGGCGCACCTCGTCGCCCTCGGCCTCGGTAATGCGCTTCGCCTCCTCCCAGGCGGCGCGCTTCTGCTCCGGTGTGGCCTCCTCGAACTTGATGCCCTTCGCGGCAAGAATATCGTCCACCAGACCATCGGGGTTGCCGCCCAGCAGAATGTCGGTGCCGCGCCCGGCCATGTTGGTGGCCACGGTTACCGCGCCCTTGCGCCCGGCCTGGGCCACAATGGCGGCCTCCTTCTCGTGGTACTTGGCGTTGAGCACGCTGTGCTTGATGCCCGCCTGCTGGAGCAGCCGGCTCACCCGCTCGGAGGTCTCCACCGAGGTGGTGCCGATCAACACTGGCCGGCCCTGCTCGTGCATCTCCTGCACCTCGCGCACCACCGCCTTGAACTTGGCGCTCTCGCTGCGGTAGATCTGGTCGGGGTAGTCCTCGCGGATCGAGGGCTTATGGGTGGGGATGACCACCACGTCCAGGTTGTAGATTTTGCCGAACTCCTCCCGCTCGGTGTAGGCCGTGCCGGTCATACCGGCGAGCTTGTGGTACATGCGGAAGTAGTTCTGGAAGGTGATCGTCGCGAGAGTGACGTTCTCATTCTTGATCGCCACGCCCTCTTTCGCCTCGACCGCCTGGTGCAACCCGTCGGACCAGCGGCGCCCGGGCATGGCCCGGCCGGTGAACTCATCAACGATCACCACTTCGCCCTGGGGGGTAACCATGTAGTCGCGGTCGCGTTGGAAGATAAACTCGGCCTTGAGGGCATTCTCGACGTAGTGGGTCTTTTCGTAGTGCTGGGGGTCGTAGAGGCTCTCGCCTTCCGGAATGTTCAGCAGACGTTCGAGGCGCTCGATGCCCTGCTCCGTGAGCGTAATCGAGCGGGTGCGCTCATCAATAAAGAAGTCGCCGTCAGGCAGCAGCCCTTCTTCCTTCATCTGCTTGGGCGTGACGCTGGAGCGCCGCAGGTTACGCACCAGACGGGCCATCTGGCGGTAGAGGTCGCTCGACTTCTGCGCCGGGCCGGAGATGATCAGCGGGGTGCGGGCCTCGTCAATGAGGATGTTGTCCACCTCGTCAACGATGGCGTAGTGCAGTTCCCGCTGGACCATCTGCGCCTTATCGTAGGCCATATTGTCGCGCAGATAATCAAAGCCGAACTCGTTGTTGGTACCGTAGGTAATATCGGCGAGATACGCCTCGCGGCGAGGGACCGGTCGCCAATGGACAAGGCGCTGATCCTCCGGATTGGCGTGGGGGTCAACATAGTCGGGGTCGTAGATGGCGCTCTGCTCATGGGCGATGAAGCCCACGGTCAGACCGAGGAAGTGGTAGATCGGCCCCATCCAGCCCGCGCCGACCTTGGCCAGGTAATCATTGACCGTAACCAGATGGGCGCCCTTGCCTTCCAGGGCATTGAGGTAGAGCGGCAGGGTGGCCACGAGGGTTTTACCCTCACCGGTCTTCATCTCGGCGATCTTCCCCTGGTGCAGCACGATGCCGCCAATGAGTTGCACATCGTAGTGGCGCAATCCAATGGTACGGCGGGCGGCCTCGCGCACGGCGGCGAAGGCCTCGGGAAGCAGATCATCGAGGGTTTCCCCGGCAGCCAGACGTTCGCGGAAGACCGCGGTTTGGCCCCGCAGTTCCTCGTCGGAAAGGGCCTGATATTTGGGCTCGAGCTGGTTTATCTTCTCAACCAGGGGCTTGATCTGGCTCAGGGCCTTGTCATTGCCATCGCCAACAATCTTTTTCAGCCAGTTTAACATCAGTATATACTCCGTCGCTGTCTGGGCTTGTGGAGGCGACAGGCAGCGGTGTTCCGTATTGTAGCGTTCGCGGGTAGTGTACCGTCCATGGCGTCCCGCCCCCGAGACGGTGCTCTGCCCGGACAAACCGGCCTTATTATACCCGAGAGCGTTGGGGCGACACAAGAAAAAGGCGGTTCGTAACTGTTCACACCTGGGGTAACAGGGGAGCCTGGGAGCGAGGGCGTCTCGCCCTCGAAGCCACAACGAGGGCTGGAAGCCCTCGCTCCCAGGAAAAGTGTGAACAGTTGCGGCGGTTCGCCAGTGTACCTATCTACCGAACACGTTCGCACCGCAGCGGGCGCGGAGGGGCGCAAAGAGCTGGATGTTCCCGGTAGGCCCGCTCCCTCCCAGACGCTCCCGTGGGGCAACCAGGGCTCTCGACAGGCGCGTCAATGGGAGATGTGACCATTGGCCCGGTTCGCGGATGGCGCGTGGGTGGCGAGAACCTCGATCAGGGCGCGCACCAGCGCCTCAGGCGTGAAGGGCTTCTGGATGAAGCGCCCGCCGTGGGTGGCGAGGGTGGCTTCAACACGCGCATCATCGGTATAGCCAGACATGAAGACAACCGCGATTGTCGGGCGCCGGGCGCGGATGGCGCTGGCCAGTTGCACGCCGTTGAGACCCTCGGGCATCACGACATCGGTGAGCAGCAGATCAATCGGGCCGGCGTACCCCTCAGCGAGCTTCAGCGCGCGATGGCCATCGCTGGCCTCCAGCACGGTGAAACCGGCGCGGAGCAGGATCTGGCTGGTTAGCAAGCGCACGGCAGTATCGTCTTCCACCAGCAAGACCGTGCCGGCAGCGACCCGCAGGAGGTCGGCCCGGGGCCTGGTGGCAGGCGCGGCTGGCGACCCGTCGCTTGCCGCGGGCAGATAGATCTCGAAGGTGGCGCCGTGATTGGGCCGGCTGGAGAAGCGGATAAAGCCGCCACTCTGCTGGACGATGCCGTGAACCATCGCCAGACCCAGACCCGTGCCCTTGTCGCGTGGCTTGGTGGTGAAGAACGGCTCAAAAATGTGGGGTTGCACCGCCGGATCAATACCAATCCCCGTATCAGTGACGGTGAGCACGGCATAGCGTCCTCCCTGCGCGCCAGGGGGGAGGGGCGCGGTGACGGCATCTGTGTAGTACGGGCCGGTCTGGATCACCAGTTGACCACCATGGGGCATGGCATCGCGGGCATTGATCACCAGGTTCATCACCACCTGCTCAATCTGCCCGCGGTCGGCCAGCACCGGGGGCAGGTCGTGGGAGAGCAGGATGGTGAGCGTTACATCTTCGCCGATCAGGCGGTGCAGCATCTGCTCCATGCCCGTAAGCACCTCGTTCAGGTTGAGCAACTCGGGTT
Organism: Chloroflexaceae bacterium; assembly: GCA_026417815.1. Classification (GTDB taxonomy): domain Bacteria; phylum Chloroflexota; class Chloroflexia; order Chloroflexales; family Chloroflexaceae; genus JACAEO01. The sequence goes on from JAOACN010000082.1 coordinate 7,096, forward strand.
GCAGCACCTGACGCCGGCTGAAGGCCAGCAACTGGCGGGTGAGGGCCGCGGCGCGAGCGCCCGACTGACGGATCTGTTCCAGCCCGTGCCGGTGCGGATCGTCGGCTGGCACATCCTCCAGGAGCATGTTCACTTCACCCAGGATGACCGTGAGCACGTTGTTAAAATCGTGGGCGATGCCACCGGCAAGGCGGCCCAGGGCCTCCATCTTTTGCAACTGCCGCTGCTCGGCCTCGACGCGCTGGCGTTCGGCCAGCTCTCGCCGCGCCTCTTCGTAGAGGCGCGCGTTCTCCAGGGCAATGGCGGCCTGGATGGCGAACGCCGCGGCCAGCCGGGCGTGTTCGCCGGTAAAGAAGCCTGCCTGGTACTTGTCGAGGGTCAGCATACCGGTCAGACGCTCGCCAAAGATGAGCGGCACGCCGAGCCAGGAGTGGATCGGGTCAGCATTGTATGGCTCACTGTTGAAATGGGGATAGCGCGCGGGAGCATCATCCAGGATTACTGGCGCCCGCGTGGCGGCAACCTCGGCGTTGGGCGTGAGACCGGGCGTGAGCGCGAAGCGGAAGCCGAGCACCTGTTCACCGCGCTGCAGGCCATAGGCGCCAACGATCTCGGCGTACCCGTCCCGCACTACCTGTACCGAGGCGCTGTCGTAGGGCACCACCTTACGCAACTCGCTTAAGATCAGGTCGAGCACCTGCTTCAGATCGAGGGTGGAGCTGAGCGCCTGCATGGCCGCGCGGAGCGTCTCCTGTCTCTTATACACATCTCCGAGCCCAC
>JAOACN010000115.1 GCA_026417815.1 Chloroflexaceae bacterium
GGCAGCGTCAGATGTGTATAAGAGACAGGAGGTGGCCCACGCCGGGATTACGGTCAACACCATTCACCCGACCGGGGTGGACACGCCGCTGATTGCCGGCATGGCCCGGGCCGCCGGGATGCTGCGCCAGGAACTGGTCGATCAACTGCGCGAGGATAACCTGTTGCCCGTGGCCCTGGTGGACCCACAGGACATCGCCAACGCGGCCCTGTGGCTGGTCTCCGACGAGGCGCGCTACGTTACCGGCCTGGAGCTTAAGGTTGACGCGGGCCAGATGGTCAGGTGTCCGGCGTAGCTGTTAGAGAGGGCTGGGCCCTCTCTAACGCTCCCCTGCGGAGAAACGTTGCGCCTCTGGCCCGTGGACCTGGCGCCCAACGCCGGTTGTGAGGAACGTGGGGAAACCAGGTTTCCCCACACCCCGCCTGACGAGAGGGTCGCGAGGGTATGGTCCTCGCCGACCAGCCCTGGAGGGAACCAGGATGTCCCGGCCCGTCCCAGGCGGACCTGGCGCCCAACGCCGGCTGCGAGGAACGTGGGGAAACCTGGTTTCCCCACACCCCTGCTGGAGGAAAGCGGTGTGGAGGGCCGCGCCCTCCCGGAAAAGGCAGACAGTCAATGGAACTGACCGCCACCTATCGGCTTGCGCCCTATGCGGCCATCCGCGCCGAGCGTTTCGGCGGGCTGATCTACCGCTACGACAACCGCCGGCTCTACTTTCTGCACGCGCCCGAGCTGGTCGGCCTGCTGAACGCCCTGGACGGCACAATGACCCTGGACGACGCGCTCGACGCGCTCGACGCGCCCGAGCCGGCGCGTGACCGCTACATCCGCGCCCTGGCGCAACTCGAGCGCCTCGGCGTGATCGTCAGGATCGCGCGGGAGGTCCCCGAACCGCCTGCTCCACCCGCCGTCGCGGCAGGGAGCGCGCCGGCCTGATCACCGCTTAGCGGGAGAGGGCTGCCATGGAAGACGCCGATCCTCACAAGGCAAACACCCCGACACGCATTGTCGTCGCCGATGACTTTGAACTGATGCGGATCGGGTTGTGTACGGTATTGAACGCCGAGCCGGATTTGCGCGTCGTGGGGGTAGGGAGCGATGGTGAGGAAGCGGTAGCCCTGTGCGCCCGGCTGCGTCCTGACGTGGCCATCCTCGATGAACGCATGCCGGCCCTCGACGGGATCGAAGCGGCCCAACGGATCAGGCCGCTGGGAGTGCGAGTGATCGTCCTCTCGCCCCAGGGCGACCGACTGGATCGAGGACGGATGGCCCGCTACGGGCTCGATGGATGGTTGCTCAAAAACATCACCCGCGCCGCCCTGGTTGAAGCGGTGCGCCAGGTGCGCCAGGGGCAGATACTGATCAGTTCGCCCGATGAAGCCTCGCGGCTCCAGCAGATCTACGGCCCGGCGCTGCCAGCGCCGGAGACGTTGACCCCGCGCGAACTGGATGTCCTGCGCCTGCTGGCCCGGGGGAAAACCAACGCCGAAATCGCCAGCGACCTGGCGCTGAGTCGCGGCACAGTGAAAGCCTATGTTGAGCAGATTATCGCCAAATTGCGCGTCAGCGGGCGCACCCACGCGGCGGTGCGGGCCGTAGAGATGGGGTTGCTGCGCATGTCCGATGAGTAGGCCATGGTTCACACCTGCGTTTCCTGGAGGGGCGCGGTGAGGCTGCGCCTCCCCTGACGGGGGCCGTAGGGAACCTCGCGTTCCCCACAACCCGACCTCAGGGAGGGTCCGGGAGGGCTGCGCCCTTCCGGGATCCCGCTGAGCGTGTCCACGGGGAACCCCGGGTTTCCCGCGCTCTGGAAGAAGTTCCGTCCTGGCAATTATGACGCGATGCGAAATAGATTTCAACACAAAATACCTGCCATATGGCAGTAGGCAAAACTTTTTGACATTAACTATACTCTAACCGCCCTGTTAAACGTTCGCAATTCCACGACCTCGACCTTATAACGCAAGGTTGCGCCGCTCTCAGCGGGGGTTCGGGGGCCTGCCGCCCCCGAAGGGGGTAACTCTTGTTTCGGAGGGGCTTCGCCCCTCCCAACCTCCCGCAGAGGTGTACCGTCGGAAGAGCATTTCGTTCTCCCGCATGGCCGGCGGGAGCTGGTTCGATAACACCCGGCGCCGGGGTTCGGTCCATCCGCGCGGAGAGGTCCGGTTCACAGCCAGATCTGGCGACGTCCCGATGAGGGGGTCTCAGGGCGGGCGCCTTGCCTCGCCCACCGCCACTTGAACAAAGGAGTCAAGACGAATGGAAGCGCACAAGCTCTGGCAGTTCCCGATTAAGGAGTTCCACCCGTTCCCACGGGGGCTGATCGGTCCGGGGGCCTATGAGATGGTTGGCGTCGAGGCGAAGAAGCTCGGCTTCAAGCGCACCCTGCTGATGACCTCGGGCATCCGTGGCACCGACCTGGTGGAGGACGTCGCGGGCAAGCTCCGCTACCAGGGCATTGACGTGGTGATCTACGATAAGGTCGAGTCGAACCCCAAGGACTATAACTGCATGGAGGCCGCCGACCTCTTTATGCGCGAGAAGTGTGATAGCTTCGTCTCGGTCGGCGGCGGAAGCGTGACCGATGCGACCAAGGGCGCGCGTCTGGTGGTCGCCCACGATGGGCGCAACATCAATGAGTTCGACGGGTTCAATAAGTCGGACCCCGACCGCCAGAAGAATCCGCCCCACATCGCCATCAACACCACTGCCGGGACCGGATCGGAGACGAGCTGGGCCTTCGTGATCACCGACACGACCTCCGAGCGCGCCCCGCGCAAGTGGCTGGGCTTCGATGATAGCTGCATCGTCACCCTGGGCATCAACGACCCCTATGTGTTCAAGACGATGCCGCAGGATCTGACCGCCTTCTGCGGCTTCGATGTGCTGGCCCATGGCTCGGAGCCGTATGTCTCGCGCCTCGACTTCCCCGCCAGCCTCGGCGGCGCGCTGAAGTGTATCGAGCTGGTGGCCCAGAATCTGCGCGAAGTGGTGGCCAACCGCAACAACTTCGAGGCCTGGACCAACATGGTCTGGGCGCAGTACATCGGCGCGCAGGCCTTCAACAGCGGCGGCCTGGGCATCATCCACTCGATCTCCCACGCCGTCAGCGCCTACTACGATACCCACCACGGTCTGAACAACGCCATCGCCCTGCCGCGGGTCTGGGAGTTCAACCTGCCGTCGAACTACCGGCGCTACCGCGACATTGCCCGCGCCATGGGCGAGAAGGTGGACGGCCTGAGCGACGTGTCGGCCGCCGAGCGCGCGGTCGAGGCCGCCATTCGCCTGGCCAAGGACGTGGGTATTCCGCCGAACTTCAAGAGCGTCGGCGAGTACAGCAAGTCGCGTATGGGCAAGGGCGTGTACGAGAAGTGGAGCGGCCCGCGCATCGTCGGCGACGACAACGACGTGGACCGCGTCTCCAAGCACGTCCTCGGCGATGGCTCGACCCCCGGCAACCCGCGCGAAGTGACCTTCGAGTCGGTCTGGCCGGTGGTGGCCCACGCCATGCGCGAGTCGTACTACTAGGGGGCATCCTCCGGGGAGCGCGGGAAGGGCCTGGCCCCTCCCGCCTCCCCTCACCCTGGCCTACCAGTTCCTGTTGATAGAGAGTGCATGCCCATCATCGCCAGGTCCCTCGGGACGCCAGATACGGCAATCCAAAATCGTAACAGGTTCCTTCGCCGCCCTTCAGCACACGGAGCACACATCAGTGTTTGAAACGATCGACCAGGTGGTGACCCTCCTGCGCCAGCAGCGTTACATCTGCGACCGCAAGCTGGCGACGGTGATTTTCCTCGCCCTCAAGATGAACAAGCCGGTGCTGATCGAGGGTCCGGCGGGGGTCGGCAAGACCGAACTGGCGAAGACGGTGGCGCGGGCACTGAACCGCTCGCTCATCCGCCTGCAGTGCTACGAGGGGCTCGACGAGGCCCGGGCGCTGTATGAGTGGGAGTACGGCAAGCAGTTGCTCTACACGCAGATCCTGCGCGAGAAGATCGGCAGCCTCTTCGCCGAGATGGAGGACCTGCGCGCCGCGGTGGAGTACCTGCGCCAGCACGAGGATGTCTTCTTCTCGGAACACTTCATGGTGCGCCGTCCCATCCTCCAGGCGATTGCCTCGCCAGAACCGGTGGTGCTGCTGATTGATGAGATTGACCGCGCCGAGGAGCAATTCGAGGCCTTTTTGCTCGAGGTGCTGAGCGACTTCCAGGTAACGGTGCCCGAGATCGGCACCATCGTCGCCCGGCATCCGCCCCTGGTGTGCATTACCGGCAACAGCACCCGCGAGTTGAGCGACGCGCTGAAACGGCGCTGCCTGCACCTGGCAATCGGCTATCCCGACGAAGAACGCGAACTGGAGATCATTCGCCTCAAAGTGCCCGAGTTGCGCGAGAGCCTGGCCCGCCAGATGGTGAGCCTCATCCGCCGCATCCGCGCCATGGATCTGCGCAAGGCGCCCAGCATCAGCGAGACCCTCGACTGGGCCCAGGCCCTGGTGCTGCTCAACGCCGAGCAACTGAGCCGTGAACTGGTGGAAGAGACGCTGCAACTGATCCTCAAGTACGACCGCGATGTGCAGCAGGTGAGCGCCCAACTGCCCATGCTCCTCGAAGGCGGCAATGGCGTTGCGCGGGCAAGCTTCGACAATATGGATCTGCGCGAGCAGCAGCAACGCTACCGCGCGAATGAACGGGCCTATTTCAGTTCCCGCCGGGAGGAGTAATACGATTTCGGATTGGGGATTTTGGATTGCCGTACTTGCCTGACACTTTGCCCCTGGCGGGCGTTGCGGGGGCCGCAGCGCCTGAAAGACATTCGAGCCAGACGTGGAGCATTCGGTATGATGGACGTCCCGATCACGCGCTTCGTCGCGCTGCTGAAACGCCACGGCATCGCCGTTTCGCCGGCCGAGGCAATTGACGCCCTGCAGGCCCTGGCGCTGGCGGGCATTGATGACCGCGAGACGGTGCGCGTGGCGCTCCGCAGCACGCTGGTGAAGCAGTGCCAGGCCATCGCCGAGTTTGACCGGCTGTTTGACCTGTTCTTCAGCCTGCCGGCGCCCAGCAACGGCGCTTCGCCAGAAGCAGCAGGCGACGCCGTCACCCTCCTCCCCGACGAGGGGGGCGCCAAGGTCCCCGCGGCGGCGGAAGGGGCGCGGGCGGAGATAGCGCCCGTGGAGATTGACACCGATCGCACCACCCGCGCCCCGGTGACGCCGGAGTACGAGGGGGTCGATCTCTCGCTTTTCGGGCAACACCTGCTACTGCAACAGCGCCAGGACAGCAACGAGGCGGGCTATAAGCCGACCTTCCACGTCAACGCCCGGCACAACCCTGGCATGCCGGGCGGGGGAGAACTCAGCCTGGGCGACCCCGGCGACGAAATCGATCTCGGCGGCGCGGTGGAGGCCCTGCTCGCCGACCTGCGCGCGCTCGAGGTGGACGAGGCCCTGCTGGAGCAACTGGAGGCCCGGCTCGCCGGGGGCCTCTCGCAACTGCCGGAATTGCTGCGGAGCTACCGCGCCCGTGACGCCGCCCTGCGGCGCCCTCGCGACGCCGCCGCGGCCCCGCCCCGGCCCCGCCGGAGCTACCGCTTCAACGACCACGAGCGCCGCCAGATGGACGAGATCATCCGCCGCCTGGGCCGGCAGATGCGCGGCGCGCTCTCCTACCGCCGAACCGCCAACCGCCGCGGGCGGATCAACGTCTCGCGCACCATTCGCAGCAATCTCAAGTACGACGGCGTGCCCTTCTTCCCGGTGCTCTCCAACCAGCGCGAGGAGCGCCCGCGCCTGACGGTGATCTGCGACGTCAGCCTGTCGGTGCGCACCACGGCGCGCTTTATGCTCCACCTGGTCTACAGCCTGCAATCGCTCTTCAGCCGGGTGCGGAGCTTTGTCTTTGTGAGCGATCTGGCCGAAATCAGCGCGGAGATCGAACGCTCCAGCCTGGAGGAGACGATCGACCGCGTCTTCAGTGGCGAGATTATCAATACCGAAGAGAACAGCAATTACGGCCGGGCGCTGGAGATCTTCTACGAGCGCTACCGCTCGGCGGCCACCAGCCGCACCACGCTGATCATCCTGGGCGATGGGCGCGGCAATCGCAACCCGCCTAATGCCTGGATCCTCGAAGAGTTGCGCCGGCGCTGCAAACAGGTAATCTGGCTGACGCCGGAGTCCCGTGGAAGCTGGCACCTCGGCGCCTCGGACATGCCCACCTACGCGCCGATCTGCCACAAGGTTGAAGTGGTGCGCAACCTGGATCAACTGGGGCGCGTGGCCGAGAGCCTGGTGCGTAGCTCGTTTGCCAACCGGAGATAGCCATGATCCCCCTGATGCTGTCACCCTGGCGCCACGCCGCCCTTACCAACTGCCTCGCCGCGAACCTCCCCGCCACGGCTGGCAGCCAGCATTTTACGATCTACCGCCTGGAACCGGCCCCCCATACCCCGGCCGCCGGCCCGGAACTGGTGGTGGTGCATACCTTTCGTCCCGAGCAGATTGATAACAATCTGGGCTTCTACGTGGCCAACGAACTGCTGCCCCTGTTGAGCGCCGCCCGGGGGCGCCTGCCGGAAGCCTCGCCCGCGGACGACCCCTTCGCCCACGACCAGCAGACCCTCTTTGAGCAGTGCGTCGGGGCGATTGTGCGCTCGATGGACGGCAACGAGGCCCGCGCCTGGCACCGTTTTTATGTCAACTCGCTGGCGGCCCTTGAACGGGCCATGCAGAGCGACGAGCCGGCCGCCGATTTTATCGGCCCCTTCGGGGCGATCTACCGCCGGCTGATAGACCTGGCGCGCGGCGCGAGCCTGCTCGACGCCGGCACCTGTTTCGGCTTCCTGCCCCTGCTCCTGGCTCGCCGCGGCCCCCCGCCGGACACCATCGTCGGCTGCGACCTCGACTCCGCCCTGGTCGGCTTTGCCAATGCCTATGCCCGGCGTGCCGGACTGGTCAACGTTACCTTCACCGTCGCCGACCTGCTCGGCGACGACCTGGCGCGTCTGGGGCATTTCGACACGGTGACCTGCGTACACGTGCTGGAGCACCTGGCCCCGGAGCAAACCCTGGTCGCCCTGCGCGCCCTCTGGCAGCTTACCGCGCGGCGCCTGATCGTGACCGTGCCCCTCGAGGAGCAGCCCGATCCGCGCTTTGGCCACCGCCAGACCTTCACCACCGAACGCCTGGCGATCCTGGGCCGCGAACTCGGGGGCCGCTTCCAGACCTTTGAACTGCATGGCTGCTGGTTGGTAGTGGATCGCTGAGGTGAACCTCGACGCCGCACGGAAGGGTTTGGGAGGGCTACGCCCTTCCAGGACAAACTGTTTACCATCCCGGGGTTATGCGGCGAAGCCGCGTGGGCGCCTGAGGTCAACATAGCCATTGGAGGGGTATGGGGAAACCTGGATTCCCCACTGCCCCACCCTGGCGAGGCTTGCAAAGGATCACCATGAGCTACGAAATCTTCCGCCAGGGCCTGGACGCGCCGATCTGTCTCACCTGGGAACTGACCTACGGCTGCAACCTGCGCTGCGTCCACTGCCTTTCGTCGTCGGGCCGGCCCCACGCCGGCGAGTTGAGCACCGCCGAGGCGCGCGCCCTGATTGACGAGTGGGCGGCAATGAAGGTGTTTTATGTCAATGTGGGCGGCGGCGAGCCGATGAGCCGGCCCGATTTCTTCGAGTTGATGGACTACTGCCTGGAACGGGGCATCGGGGTCAAGTTCAGCACCAACGGCACCTTGATTGACGCCGCCGCGGCGGCCTGGATCGCCGCCCGCGATTATCTTGATCTTCAGATCAGCCTCGACGGCGCCACCGCTGAGACCAACGACCCCGTGCGCGGCACGGGCGCCTTCCGGCGGGCGCTGCGGGCGATGGAACTGCTGGCGGCCGAGGGCTTTCCCTTCAAGATCAACACCGTGGTCACCCGCCAGAACGCCCATCAACTCGATGATCTCTACGCCCTGGCCCAACGCTACGGCGCGCAATTACGCGTCACCCGCCTGCGGCCCTCCGGGCGCGGCGCGGAGGTCTGGGAGCATATGCGCCCGACCCATGCCCAGAACCGCGCCCTCTACGAGTGGCTCCTGGCCCACCCCGACGTGATGACCGGCGACTCGTTCTTCCACCTCTCGGCCTACGGCACGCCGATTGACGGCCTGAATATGTGCGGCGCCGGTCGCATCGTCTGCTGTGTGGACCCGGTGGGCGAGGTGTACGCCTGCCCCTTCGTGCTGGCGCCCGAGTTCTCGGCGGGCAACGTGCGCGCCCCGGGGGGCTTCACCCATATCTGGCGGCACGCCCCGCTCTTTACCCACCTGCGGCAGTGGCAGGTGGGCGGCACGTGCCAGCAGTGCAACGCCTATGCCCTGTGCCACGGCGGCTGCATGGCGGTCAAACACTTCACCGGACGCTCGCTCGACGACCCCGATCCCGACTGTATCTTCGGCGGTGA
>JAOACN010000261.1 GCA_026417815.1 Chloroflexaceae bacterium
GCTCGGAGATGTGTATAAGAGACAGCGTCTGGGCCACGCGGGCGGCCTGGGGATCGTCAACCGCCGCGCCGCGAGCCGCCCAGGGATCGGCGCCGGGGCTGTCGTCATCGGCGGGGGCGGTGTCGAGTTGCCGTTCGATCAGCACCTGCTGGCGGGCCAGGTTGGCGATGGCCATGGCCCCGACGTAGGCCTGCTCGGCGTGGCCCTGTTGCGCGCGGGGGGCGATCAACCCGTCGCCGCTGTCGAAGCCCTGGGGACGGAAGGCCTGCCAGAGGAGCGAGGCCGCCTCCCGCTGGAACAGGGCCAGGCGATCGCGCAGGGCGGAATCGGGCACCTCCTCGGGGTTCAGGGTGGTTAACCAGAGGGGCACAAGTTCGACCCGCAGGCACAGACGCGCCGGCGCGCCACCATCGTGCGGTTCGGCGACCAGGCGACGCGCGCCCTGGCGCAACACAGGGTGTGCCTTTACCCGGCGCTCCTCGCGCGCCGCCGGCAGCCCCAGCGCGGCGCAGAGGTCGGCCACCGCCACCAGGGTGCGGTTCGGGTCCAGATCCAGACAGGCCAGAATATCCCGGGCATAGAACCACTGCATGGTTGGCTCCGCTGGGCAGTGCGCATGTTTCGTTATCAGGGTACTCGCATTGGCGCATTTATGCAATCGGCCCGTGATACAATACTGCCACGCGCTCTCTGGAAACCTGGTTTTCCCACGTTCCTGACAGACGGGAGGGTCTGGGGGGGCCGTGCCCTCCCAGGAACAACTTTTTATCAAAGGAAGTGCGCATGAACCGCTCCCAACTCATCGAGGAGTTGCGGCGCATCGTCGGTCCCGGCGGGGTGGTCGCCGACCCCGTGGCCCTGATGACCTACGACGCCGATGGCTGTGTGATGGATACCGGCGAGCCGCAGGTGGTGGTGCTGCCCACCAGCGCCGAACAGGTGAGCGGCGTGGTGCGCCTCGCCGCGCGCCTTGGCGTGCCGATCGTGCCCCGCGGGGCCGGCACCGGTCTCGCCGGGGGGGCGACGGCTATCGGCGGGGGGATCGTCGTCAGTACGGCGCGGATGGACCGGGTGCTCGAGATTGACGCGCGCAATGGCCGGGTGCTCTGCCAGCCGGGAGTGATCAACTGGGAACTGTCGCAACTGGTCAGGCCGTATGGCTACCAGTTCGCCCCCGATCCCTCCTCGCAGAAGGCCTGCACCGTCGGCGGCAATATCGCCAACAACGCCGGCGGCCCCCACTGTCTCAAGTACGGCACGACCTCCAGCCACGTTCTGGGGGTCCAGATGGTGCTGCCCGATGGTTCGATCATCTGGACCGGGGACGGCAACCCCGCGCCGGTGGGCTACGACCTGACCGGGGTGATCACCGGCAGCGAGGGCACCATCGGCCTGGTCACCGCTGCCTGGCTCAAGCTCACGCGGCTGCCGGAGGCGGTGCGGGTCGTTCTGGCCCTGTTCCCCGACATCGCCGGCGCCTCGGCCAGCGTCTCGCAGGTCATTGCCAGCGGCTTTCTGCCCGCGGCACTGGAGATTATGGACCGGCTGGCGATCAAGGCCGTCAACGACATGTACAAACTCGGCCTGCCCGAACAGGCCGGCGCGGCGCTGCTGATCGAGGTGGATGGGGTGGATGATGGTCTGGACGAGTTGCTGGCCGACATGACCGCCATCTGCTGGCGCAACGGGGCGCTTGATGTGCGCCCCGCCCGCACCCCGGCGGAGCAGAACCAGGTCTGGGCGGCGCGTAAGAACGCCTTCGGCGCGATGGGCCGCCTGGCCCCGACGTACTACCTGGTTGACACGGTGGTGCCGCGCACCCGCCTGCCCTACACGATGGAGCAGGTCGGGCGCATCTCCCAGGAGTACCGCCTGCCGATCGCCAACGTGTTCCACGCCGGAGACGGCAACCTGCACCCGATCATCCTCTTCGACCGGCGCGACCGGAGCCAGAACCAGCGGGCGCTGGAGGCGGCCACCAGCGTAATGCACGTGAGCATCGAGCAGGGCGGGGTGATCAGCGGCGAGCACGGCATCGGCGTCGAGAAGCAGGACTACATGACCCTGCTCTTCTCCACCGAGGACCTGGCGGCGATGGCCGGATTGCACCAGAGCTTTGACCCCTACGACCTGTTCAACCCGGGCAAGGTCTTTCCGAAGGGGCGCGGTTGCGGCGAACTGGCCGCCCTGCGCAAGGCGGGCGTGGCGTGGAGCGAGTTGAAGAGCCCGTAGGTGCCGCCTTATGCTTCCAGCATCACTGACGCGCCAGTTGGCCGAGATTGTCGGCCCCGATGGTCTCTCCGAGGAGACGGCGCCGTTCGCCGTGCATGGCCGGGCCCCGGCGCTGGTGATCACGCCCGCCTCGGCGGAGGATCTGGCCCGCGCCGTGGCGGCCTGCCACGCCGCGCGCGTGCCGCTGGTCCCCTGGGGCGGCGGCACCCGCCAGGGCTGGGGCCGGCCCATCGCCGCCGAGACCTTCGTCGTCCTCCGCACGACGGGGCTGCGGTCCATTCTCATGTACGAGCCCGACGATCTCACCATCTCGGTCGAGGCGGGGATGACCTTTGCGGCCCTGGAC
>JAOACN010000294.1 GCA_026417815.1 Chloroflexaceae bacterium
AGATGTGTATAAGAGACAGCGGGAGGGCTTCGCCCTCCCAGACTCGCCTGCCTTGCGGGGCAATGGGGAAACCAGGTTTCCCCGTACCTCTCCCACCAGCAAAGGGTAAGAAGGATATTCCTGGGAGGGCCGCTCCCTCCCGGACCCTCCCCGCGGCCAGGGGAGGTTGACAACAGTCCTCCTCGCGGGCATAATGCCGGCACAAACGCCCGGCCAGAGGAGGCCCTATGCGCGCGTTCCCTACCCTCCGCAGCCGTTATCCCGCGCTGTTGCTGATCACCCTGCTGCTCCTCGCGGCCCTGCTCGCGCCGTCTGCCTCCCGCCCGGCGGCGGCCCAGGCGCCGCTCGCGCAACTGCGCGCCTTCTGGGTGGATAACCTTAACCCTGGCTTCTACAACCACCCGCAGGTTGACGAACTGGTGGAAAACGTGGTCCGCGCGGGCGCGAATACAATCTTCGTGCAGGCCCGCCGTCACGGCGACGCCTGGTACAATCGCGCCTTCGAGCCCCGCGGCGCCGACCCGCGCCTGGCCCCCGCCCACGAGTTCGACCCCCTCGAATACCTGATCGAAAAGGCCCATTCCCGCGGGGTGCAGGTCCACGCCTGGCTGGTGATCTCGGTGACCTGCCGGCCATCTGACCGGCTCTGGAACCATCCGCAGCACGTCTGCACCGCCCACGGCCCGCGGGCCAGCGGCGCCGAACGCTGGACGACGGCGACCTACGGCGGCGTGCAGGTGGGCGATCTGGATTTCGGACATCCCGCTTCGATCAACTACCTGGAACGGCTGGTCCAGCACCTGCTGCGGGCCTACCCCGCGCTGGATGGCATCCACTGGGACTACATTCGCTTTGCCGGCAAGGAATACGGCTATAACCAGGTGAGCGTGGAGCGCTTCAATCAGGCCCATGGCCGCCCGCTCGACAGCCGTCCCGCGCCCGATGATCCCGCCTGGTCGCAGTGGCGGCGCGACCGGGTGAGTGAACTGGCCCGCCGGCTGTACCTCCGCGCCAAGGCGGAAAATCCGGCCATTCAGGTCAGCGCCGCGACGATCGCCTGGGGCGGCCTGGGGAACAACGGCGAGTGGTGGCGCTCGGCGGCCTACGATCGCGTGTTCCAGGACTGGCCAGCCTGGCTCGAGGAGGGTATCCTCGACTTCGCGGTGCCGATGTACTATTTTGCCGAGGGCGATCCGCGTTCGCGTGATTGGTACGACGGCTGGCTGCGCTTCAGCCGCGAGCGCGCCGGGCGCCGGGCGATTGTGGCCGGCATCGGGGCCTGGCTCAACACGCCCGAGCAGAACGTGAGCCAGGTGCAGCGGGCGCTGGCCACCGATGAGCGGGGACGTGGCACCGCGGGGGTGGCCTTCTTCTCCTACGCCAACCCTATCGGTGGGACCAACGACGAGGCACGACGGGCGTTCATGGACCAGTTGCGCGCCACGGTGTTCGCGCAGCCGGCCGTGGCCCCGGCCTGGCCGTGGATCGTTGCGCCCACCGGCGGCCACCTGCAAGGCATCGCCGTGGTGGACGGGCAGGTCGCTCCCGGCGCAAAGGTGACGCTCTTCCACAACGGCGCGTGGCTCCGCGACCTGACCGCAGCAGGCGACGGATGGTTCGGGGCCGTGGAACTGCCGCCCGGTCGCTACATCCTTGCGTTTACGCATCCCGATGGACGCCAGACGTGGCGCGAGGGGGTGGTGGTACAGCCAGGGCTGGTTACCAGCCTGTAGGGATCGCCTTTTTACAGTCTGGAGGGTTGTGGGGCAACCTGGTTGCCCACAATTGAGGTGCACATCGGCGGGCGGGCCGCAGCGCGCTGCGGCCGCAGCACGCTGCGGCCGTACGGTACGGGGGCCGGTTTGCATCGGGCGGTGTGCACCCCGCGCATGTGGCCTGACGTAAAACCCCTGACAGAAATTCATGCGCCAGGACTAGTAAAGTTCCTATGCGTATGCTATAGTACCCATAGAAGTGTCAACCTTCACCCAGACAACCGTTAACGAATATGAGCTCTGCTGTGATCCCCTTTCAGCTGAGCGTCAGCGGACGCGGTCCGGCCAACTATGTGGTGCGCGCCTTTGCCGCCGGGCGGGGGGCCGAAGCGCCCCTGGCGCTGCCTGACCCTGCGTCCGATCCCGAGGCGCTGAGCCTGGCCGTCGGGCGCGCCCTGTTTCCGAATTCGGTGCGCCAGTTGTTGATCGACGTGGCCCGGGGCGCCGACGAGGCCGGCGCCCGTATCCAGATCCAGCTCTATGCCGCGCCGGACCTGGCCGCGGTGCCCTGGGAGTGGGCCACCCTTGGCCAGAGCCGCCCCTGGCGCCCCGCCGTGCGCGAGGATTACACCCTGGTGCGCTCGGGAGAACTGCGCCCGCCGCCGCGCGCTCTGCCCCTGAGCGGCCCGGTGCGCCTGCTGATCGCCTGCGCGCCCGGCGCCGAAGCGGCGATTGCCCCGCTGGGCCACGCCCTCGCCGACGCCGTGCGGTCCGGGCGCCTGGTGGCCGACCTGCTGCGCGACACCGACCCCCTTGCCCTGCGCGAGGCCCTGTCCGAAGAGCCCTGCCACATGCTGCACATCATCGCGGCCGATGCCTGGGGCCAGGGCGATGCTGCTCGCCTGCGGCTCGGACGGGGGCTGGACGGGGCCGGTCTGGCCACGATGCTCGCCGACCACCCTGATCTGCGCCTGGTGACCCTGGCCGCCAGCGCCGACGCCGACCCGGCGGCCCTGAGCAGCGTTGCCAATCGCCTGCACGACGATCTCGGCATCACCGCGATCGCCCTTGGCGGCCTCGATGCCGCGCAGGTCGCGGCTTTCTGCGGGCCGTGCTACGCGGCCATCGCCGCCGGCGACGCTATTGATCTGGCGGTTACCGATGGCCGGGCGGCGCTGGAGGGCCAGGAGGGGCCGTGGGGCGCGCCGCGCCTCTGGCTCGTGCCGGGCACCGAGGCGCTGTTCAGCTATGTGCCCGGTCCGGCGCGCGCGGAACCGCCGCCTGAGAGCGTTGCCGCGCCCCCGCGCATGCCCGTAGGCGCTCCGCTGCGCCCGCGCCGCGCCACGGCAGCAATGAATCGCGCCCTGCAAACCGCGCGGGCGTTTGTTGTGGATACCACCACGGTGGGCAAGCCGGTGAAACGGCCCCCGCGAACCGCGCAATCCCGCAATCCACTGTTGCAGCCGCGCTTGATCGCCCTGGCCGCGGCCATTCTGGTGCTGATTACCCTGGTGAGCCGGGTGCTCCCATCGAGCGCCGCTGGAGACAAAAAACCACGACTGACGCCTGTTCCTACCCTGAGCCCGTCGGCTCAGCCGGGTCCGCCGCCAGGCCCGGCCAGCGTCCCCGAACCGCGGACCTTTTTCAGCACCGTCGTGTCCGCCGGCGATACGCTCGAAAGCATTGCGCGGCGCGCCGGAAGCGATCCGGCTGCCCTGGCCGCGCTCAATTACCTGGTTCCCGGCGAAACGCTCCGCCCCGGACGGCCCCTGGTCGTCCCGGTCTACCGCGACGGCGAGAGCCTGCCCCCCGCGCCGATCATCAAACAGGGCAACCCCGACCAGCCTCTGGTGGCGCTGACCTTCGACATTGAAATTGACGACACCAGTCTCTACGCCATCCTCGACGCGCTCGACGCGCGCCAGATCAAGGGCACCTTTTTCGTGACCGGGCGCTGGATAAAGTCCTTCCCCGAGGCGGCGAAGGCGATTGTGCGCCGCGGCCACGAGCTTGGCAATCACTCGTTGACCCACCCGGCCTTCTCGGCCATTGGCGCCGATGGGGCGCTGAACGAACTGGGGGAAACCGAGCGTATCGCGCGCGAGATCACCGGCGCCAGCACCCGCCCATACTTCCGCTTCCCCTACGGCGACTCTACCCCGCAGATGGTAGAGACAATCGGCCGGGCAGGCTACATCGCCTATCACTGGAGCGCCGATGACACGGCCATTCCGGCCTGGCTGGAGCGCGTCGCGGCTGATCCCGCCCAGGGCAGGGGGGCCATTCTGTTGATGCACGGCCGCCAGAACAGCGCCGCGGCGCTGCCCGGCTACCTTGACCGCCTCAAGGCCCTGGGGTTGCAGCCGACCACGTTGAGCGCGGTGCTGAGGTGAAAAAAGGCTCCGCAAGAGAGGGTCTGGGAGGGCTATGCCCTCCCAGACCCTTTTTCATACCATTGTTGTGCGGCGAAGCCGCATGGGGCCTCACGTGAACGTGGGGAAACCCGGTTTCCCGACGCCCCTGCTTGCTCGACCTTATTCCTCCAGGAGACGCCGCAGCAAGTCCTGGTCATCATCGTCTGGGGCGGGCGGCTTGCGGCTGACGGTCGTGCCGGTGTACGCGGTGGCGCGGGTTTCCCGGGTCGCGCGGGCAGGCGTCGGCTGGACGGGGGCCTGACCCAGCCGCTCGAAGGCGCTGCGCCGGCGCCGGTAGGCGCGCCGCCGGACGCCATGCCGGCGGAAGGAGCGCCAGTCGGCCACCGCGAACCCGACCAGGGTCACCAGTACCACCAGCAGCGCAGCCAGGGCCAGTAACGGTAACCACCACCCACCCCGATTGAACGTCCGGTCGAACAGACCGCTGAGCCATCCGCGCCCGCCATCCGGTGCGCCGCGCGGCGCTTCTCCAGCGGTCTGACCGGCTCGGGTCGTCTCCGCCGGAGCGGTCAGGTCGGTCGCCGGGGCGCCCGGGCACAGCCTGGCCACCCCGCCAGCGGCGAGCAACTCGCGCCCGAGCAGGCCCAGGCGCACCTGCTCGGTCAACGGCGCGCCGAGGGGGGCGCCGGGGGCCAGTTCAAAGCGCGCGCGCTCGAAGTACTGTACCGTCATAGGCGCGCCTGTCTCGGGATGGTCCTCATTGAGCGGGCCAGAAATCGGGTAGCCAAAGATCGCCAGCCCCCCGAACTGCTCGTAGAAGGCCCGGAAGCGCGGATCGGCAAAGGCGTCCGCCGCCGCGAGATCGGCACGCGGTTGCAGCGCCACGCCAGGGTAGCGACGGCTGAAGGCCTCGACCCCAAGGAGCGAGCCGGAGACGCGATAGGGCCACGGCTCGGCGGCGTGGAGTTCGAGACGCTGCCGCTCGGTGTAGAGTACCGACACGGGCGTGGCGCAATCCCCGGCGGGCTCGGTCACCGGGGGCCCCAGCGGCAGCCCAAGCACGGCAATCGCGTCGGTCAGGGGACGGGGGGTCGTTCCGCCCAGGGTGGCGTAGTGCTGGGCAAAGTCGCCGGTGATCGGCGTCTGCGGCGTTTCGGCCAGGGTGATGGGGGGGCAGACGGAGATGATCGCGCCGGAGGCGGGCGGCGCAGGCGAAACCTGGCGCAAGCCGCCGGGATCGCGCATAATCGTCCGCACGTGGGCGATCACGTCATCGGCGCTGCCAGGCTGAATGGGCGCCGGGCGCGTATCGTTGTCAATGTGAATGGTGGGCAGATAGCGGTAGCCCGTTACGCGCACCTGACCATCGGCGGCGCGGGCCAACCCGACGTAGAAGATCACTGACGTGGCCGCGTAGGCGCTGGCCTGAAAGGCGCCCTGGGAGGCCAGAAAGTTGGCCAGGGAGTAGATCACCAGGGTCTTGCGCCCGCCCACATCGAGAATGTCCACCGGCTGCAAGGTATGCGACTGCGCGCCGAGGATCACGTCGGCGCCGGCCT
>JAOACN010000309.1 GCA_026417815.1 Chloroflexaceae bacterium
AGGTAATCGCCCCGCACGGGCGGGACGAATGGGCTTGGACCAGGTGTGCCCATTATACAAGCTCATTGCCTATATGTCCATACATATACGCAAGAAACGATAGGGGTAATATGCTATACTGGCCCCAGCGCGCCATCCCGGGAGAGCTTCGCCCTGCGGCGCCCTTCCTGTTGCACGCAGGGGCTGCGAGTCATCGCCTGATCTCACTCGGACGGCATATACGGCAATCCAAAATCCGCAATCCACAATCCGAAATGAAGAGGAGGCCGTCATGATCTTCATCGTCGGCGGAACAGGAACCCTGGGGCAGACGCTGGTGCGCATGCTGCGCGAGCAGGGGCGTCCGGTGCGGGTGCTGGTGCGGCCCGGCTCGGTCGCCAAGGCCGAGCCGCTGCGCGCCCTCGGCGCCGAATTGATCGGCGGCGACATCCGTGACCCGGGCAGCCTGGAGATCGGCTGCCGTGGTGCAACCCACGTCATATGCGCCACAAGCGCCGGCGCCGACCGGCGCGATGAGTCGCGCCGCATGGCCGAATACCAGGGCCCGGTCAACTTGCTGCGGGCCGCCGAACGCGCCGGAACGGTGCGGCAGTTTGTCTTTACCAGCACCCTCTTTCCGCGCAATCCCGTCGGCTACCGGTTCGTCTGGGCCAAGCTCATGGCCGAAGAGGAGATCCAGCGCAGCGGCGTTCCCTATACCATTTTTCGCCCCTGCGGGCTGTTCTACGAGGTCGTGCAGCGTGGCGAGCCGATCGTCGAGCGCTTCGGCTTCTTCCCCGTGATCGGCCCGGCCGGCAAGCGTACCCAGATGCTGGCTATGGTTGACGTGGCCCGCGCCTTCGTGAACGCCCTGGATAACCCCGAGGCGATCAATCGCATCTTCGAACTCGGCGGACCCGAACATGTCACCTTCGAGGAAATCGTGGCAACATGGTCACGGGTGCGCGGGCGCCCCATTCGCGTGATCCACCTCCCGGTCTGGTTGACCAGAACCCTCGGCTTCCTCCTCAAGCCCTTCAATCCCTCGGCACCGGGGATAATGGAACTGCTCGAGTTCAGCTACGACGAGATGAGTTGCGATATGCGCGAGACCAGCCGCATCCTGCGCCTGGGCCAGATGCAGACCCTCGAGGAGTACTGCCGCGAGTACTACGCCAATCAGGGCCAGACCGCGCCCGTGCCCGCGTGAGGCGCTCGCCACCGCTGCGCCAGCCCCACCGGATAGCCCGTCATCTTCGCCAGATCACCGACCAGGCGAATGAGGGGCACCAGGGCCAGCGCCGCGGCCCGTTCCCGCGGCGGCCGTCCGGCCAGATGCGGCCAGAGCCGGCGATAGGGGTCGCGCGTGTAGCCCGCGACTCCCACGCCGATGAGCGCCATCGCGGGCAGACGGGCCGCTGGCCAGCGCGCCGCCGCCGCCAGCAGCGCCAGCAAGCCCGCGTAGGCCCCGTAGCGCGCCGCGTGGCGCCGCGGCCACAATCCCCCCACGCCGTCGCCGCGCGCGTACTGGTAGTACTGCCGGGCAAAGGCCCGCAGCGATGAACGCGGCCGGAAGCGCACGATGGCTGCGGGCACAAATGCGCGTCGAAAACCCCGTCGCTCCACCTCCAGGTCGAAGTACAGATCCTCGCTGTGGCTCAACCACTCCGGGAAGCCGCCGACCGCGGCCCACACCTCGCGGCGAAAGGCCATGCAGTTGCCGAAGGGCAAAAAGCGCGCCGGATCGATCTCCTCCAGCGTGCGATAGTTCGTCCAGGCCAGTGCCAGCTCGAAGAGCGTTCGCGGGTCGGGCGCGTAGAACCCCCCGGTCAGGTCGGCCTCCCCCGCCTCGATCGGCGCCACCAGGGCCGCGAGCCAGTCGCGATCCAGGGTCAACCCGGCATCGGTACAGGCAATGATTGTCCCCCGCGCCGCGCGAATGGCGTTGTTGCGCCCCGAGGGGATGTTGCGCCCCCCCGCAACCAGCCTGATCCGCGGCTCGCGGGCCGCGTAGGCCCGCACAATCGCCGGCGTTGCGTCCCGGCTCAAACAGTCGTTGACCACGATTTCATCGGGCAGGCGCGTCTGCGCCAGCATCGAGTCGAGCAGCGCGCCGATGCTCTCGGCTTCGTCGCGCACCGTGCAGATCAGCGAGAGATGGACTGGTGTCATTTCGGATTTTGGATTGTCGTATAGGAGCACCAATTCAGGCAGGGGCGTGGGGAAACCCGGTTTCCCGGCGCTTCTCCACCCGGCCGCGGGGCGCCAGGCGCCCTCGCGCCCTCTAATCAAAGCCGTGAGCGCAACTGGTACGCCGCGTATGGTACAATCGGCGCCGTCGCGCCACGGCGGGGCGGCATCGGTTCGGCCCCCTCTCTCATCTCAGTGAGGTTCCTATGGCGAAGCCCGCGGAGAAGCAGCGCAAGCCTGGCCGCAATGATCCCTGCCCGTGCGGCAGCGGTCGCAAGTACAAGGAGTGCCATCTGCCCCTCGAACAGGCCGCCCGCTCCGAGCAACTGCTGCTGCGCCAGGCTCAGGATACCCTGCTGCCGAAGATTATCGAGGCCGCCCGGAGCGTTCCTGAGTCCTTCCCCGCCGCGTTCGCCCGCTTCTGGCAGGGTAAGTATACCCTGGAACAGATGCCGGAGCTTGATCAGTTGGAGGATCGCGGCGCGGAACGCTTCCTCACCTGGTTCGCCTTCGACGTGCGCGACGAGAACGGGCAAACCCTGGTGGAACGCCTGGCCGGGCACGAGGACTTCACTGCCGACCCCTACGAGCGGCGGCTCCTGGATCAGTGGCGCGCGGTGCGCCTGGGAGCCTATGTGGTGGAGGAGGTGCAGAAGGGTCAGGGCCTCACCGTCCGCGACCTGCTCACCGGCGAACAACGCCCCGTCGCCGACTACCACGCCTCGAAGCGTCTGGCGCCGGGCGAGGTGCTTGTTGGCCACCTCGTGCCTGCCGACACCGCCCCGGGCGCAGCGACGCCTACCTGCTACCTGGCCGGCGCCGCCGCGCACCTCACCGAGGACACCGCCGCAAAGGTGCTCGAGTTCGCCGAATTGCACCTCGCCGATATGCGCCGCGCCGACCCCCGGGCCACCTGGGCCGATCTGATCGCCACGCGGAGCGAAGTGCTCAATCACTTCGTGATGGCCCTGCCCACCGAAGAACGCGACCCGACCATCCTGGATCGGCTGATCAGCGAGGGCCGTATCGCCCTGCAACTCACCGCCGAGAGCGTCGCGGCCCTCCTTGGCCGCCCCGCCCCCGACGCTGCCGATGAGGAGCACCGCTAAGAGCTATGGGGAAACCAGGTTGCCCTGTACCCGGGTGATGCTCCTCACCCTCCCCCTGACCCCCTCCCTCTCCACCTGCGGTGGAGAGGGAGGGGGAGAAATATGGCCCGCTCCACTCACTTCTCAGGTGTAGGGTTTTCCGACACATCTCCGCGTCACATTCGCCATCTGGGGCATTGGGACGCCCAACTCCCCCCTGGTATCATGTCTGTCTCTTATACACATCT
>JAOACN010000345.1 GCA_026417815.1 Chloroflexaceae bacterium
CGCCGCCTTCGGCTTCCGGCTCCTCGTCGGTGAACTGGGCGTCGCCGATGAAAATGCCCTCCTCGCCGGCGATCACGCCGGTGACGCGCACACCCTCCGGGCCTTCGGCCACCCGGGCAAGGCCCTCGCCAGACTCCCCGGCCATGGCGGTGTAGAGCACGTTGCCGCCGGCCTCCAGTTGCGCGCGGATGTCGGCGGCGATGGCGCTGCGCAGCACCGACGCCCCGGCCTCGACCAGCGCCTCCTCGATCTGCGGGATCCACTTGTGCTCGATCACCGCCACAATCGCCGACGATCCCGGCGTCAGCGCCTCGCCGATGCCCTCCATGGCGCGTCTGGTCGGCAGGCCCGCCAGGCGGCCCGCCAGCATGCCCACCGCGCCGCCGCCCAGGGCCGCCCAGCCCACCGGGCCGGCCAGCAGGCCCACCAGGCCGCCCACGACCCCGCCGGTGATCAGGCCAGTGGTGCGTCGGCTGCGCCGCTTCGAGTCGATGACCTTGAGTTTGCCGTTCTCGTCTTTGACCACCACCGCCGCGTCAATGATCCCGATCAGCCCTTCCTTGCGCCCCTGCTTGAGGTCGTCCATCATCGCGCGGGCGCTGGTCTGGTCACTGAAGGCCGCCACGATCACCTGCACCGGAGCCTCGCTCATGGTTGGCATCTCCTTCCTTGCCGCTATGCCTGGCGCTCCAGACGCGCCAGTTCCTCCAGGTATACGATCGCCGTCTCAATGCCCCGCTGGAACATCTCGACGCTGTAACTCTCGTTCGGGGCGTGCAGACCGTCATCGTCCAGGCCATAGCCCATCATGACCACTGGAATGCGCATGAGCGCGTAGATGTCGGCGACGATGGGGATGCTGCCGCCGCCGCGGACAAAGGTCGGCGTGGCGCCCCAGCCGCGCTCGTAGGCCCGCACCGCCGCCTGCATCTCGGGCAGGTCGAAGGGGATCAGCGCCGGGTAGCCCGAGGTCAGCAGGCGCACCTCGACCCTCACCGTTGGCGGGGCCAGGGCCTCGATCCGCGCCTTGAGCAACTTGAAGATCTTCTCCGGCGTCTGGTTGGCCACCAGGCGCGAACTGAGCTTGGCCCCCGCTTTCGCCGGGATGATCGTCTTCGGCCCCGGCCCGCTCCAGCCGCTCCACAGGCCGTTGATGTCCAGCGTCGGGCGAGCCGAGACCCGCTCGCGCAGGGTGTAACTGGCGTCGCCCCAGGCTGCCGGTACGCCGGTGATCCGTTTCAGTTGGGCCTCGCTCAGTTCGTTCCTGGCGATCATCTCCCGTTCCGCCGGGGTGAGGGGCACGACATCGTCGTAGAAGCCCGGCACGGCGATGGTGTGATCGGGGTTGTAGAGAGCGCCGAGGATCTCGACCAGGGCCAGCGCCGGGTTATGCACCGCCCCGCCGAAGAAGCCGCTGTGCAGGTCCTCCTTCGGCCCGTGCACCTCGACCTCGATGTAGCACATGCCGCGCAGGCTATGGGTGATCGCCGGTTTGTCCATCGAGGGCATAGACGAGTCGCTGATCACGCAGACATCGGCCTTCAGCAGGTCAAGGTGGGCCTCGATGAACGGTTTCAGGTTGGGGGAAGAGACCTCCTCCTCGCCCTCGATCAGAAACTTCACGTTCACCGGGGCGGCCTCGGCGGTTTTCAGGTAGCTTTCCAGGGCCTTGATATGGATGAAGAGCTGGCCCTTGTCATCGGTTGCGCCGCGGGCGTAGATGCGTCCGTTCTTGATCACCGGCTCGAAGGGCGGCGTATCCCAGCCATCCTCCAGCGCCGCGGGCACCACATCGTAGTGACCATACACCAGCACGGTTGGCCGGTCGGGGCCGGCCCCCAGCCACTCGCCATAGACCACCGGATGGCCGGCGGTCTCCATAATCTCCACCCGTTCCAGCCCCAGGCGCCGCATGTTGCCCGCCAGCCACTCTGCGGCGCGGCGCACATCGGCGGCATGGGCCGGGTCGCCGCTGAGGCTGGGGATACGCAGGAACTCGAACAGTTCCCCCAGAAAGCGCTCGGCGTTGGCCTGCGCGCGCGCATACCGGCGCGCGCCGTCACTCACTGAACTCATCCAGGCTCTCCTTTCTCTCTGCCCTTCAACTGGGTTTGTAGGGAAACCTGGTTTCCCCACCCCCTGCCCACCGGCGGTCTTCGGGATCACGAGGGCGCCTGCTTCGGCTTCGTGACGGTCGCCGTTTCCTCGGCCGTCTCCACCGGGATCTCCTCGGGCTTGTAATGGGGCAGTTTGCCGGCGGGGATAATCGCCAGCGCCGCAATCGCCGCCAGGGTCAGGAACGAGGCCCTGAGCGCCCGCAGCCGCGCCTCCTCGTTGATCTGCTGGGCCGCGGCGATCTGCTCGGGCGTGGCGGTGGTTTGCGCCAGGATGTCGTCAAGCTGGTCATTGCTGACAAACTCGACACTATCGAGATTGACCTGTCGCAGCAGCGCGGGCGGGATCTCCGGATGGGCACTGGCAAGGCTGGCGATCAGCGCGCCCAGGATAGCAATGGCCAGGGCGCTGGCCACGGCGGTTCCCAGGGCCGTCGAAAGGTTATTGGCGGTGCCCCGCAGCGCGCCCACATCACCGGCCAGTTCCTTCGGCGAGGCCGACACCAGCACATTGAACACCAGGGTGAGCAGCGCGCCCTCGGCCAGTCCAACGATGATCAGACTGCCAATGACCGCCAGGTTGCCCCAGTCGTTTGAAACCGTAAACGCCAGCAGGACCAGACCCAGCGTCACCAGAATGAAGGCGTAGCGGCCAATCTGCCGCGGGGTCAACCGGTCGAACAACGCGACGATCAGCGCCGTGCCGAAGAAGATCGCCAGAGAGTAGGGGATCACTGCGATCGAAGTTTGCAGGCTGGTGCGGCCCTGGACAATCTGGATGTACAGGGGAATGAGGAAGTTAATCGCCGGCCCGAGGGCGCCAATGATCAACAGGCTGTAGGTCGCCGCGCGCTCTTCGGGGGTGTCGAGCACCTCCAGGGAGATCAGCGTCGCCTTGCCCTGCTCCTGGCGCTGTAGCGACCACTGGAAGAAGAGCTGGCCGAGCAACAGGCCGAAGAGGATCATCAGCGGCGCCGGTGATAGCCCGAGCACATTGAAGGGTGCGGCCGGTTTTGCCAGGAACAGCCCCCAGGCGTTCAGGTAGTTGAATCCCAGGCTCAGGAGCGCCACCGCCACGGCGATCAGCGCCGCGCCGTTCCAATCAATCGTCAGACTCTGGCGCGCCACCGGTTTGAGCCGGAAACTCAGCGCCAAGATCGCCGCCGCCAGGATCACCAGCAGGCCGAAGGCGTACCGCCAGCTCAGAAACGTGCCCAGGGCCCCGGCGATCAGGAAGGCCAGAATGGTGGCCGAGGCCTGCGCCGCGCCCAGGTATCCCAGCGCCCTGGACTGCTGCCGCCCCTTGTAGTGAGCGGCGATTAACACCACCAGCGAGGGCACCATCAACGCCGCCACCAACCCGGCCAGGCCCTGAACCTGGATCATGCGCCCGGCCGTGCCGCTGAGCGCCATCATCCCCATCGAAATCCCGTGTACGAGCACGCCGGCCTGGAACATCGTCCGCGAGCCGATGATCTTATCGAGCTTGGCGCCGAGCATCACGAAGCTGGCCACAGCCAGCGAATACACCACCAGGGCCGTGCTCACACTGGTCGGCGCCGTATCGAACGACTCCACGATCCCGCCGATCGAGACCTGCAGCGCGCCAATGTTGAACGATAACTGGATCTGGGCCAGGGCGATGATGATCATGGGCAACCACGACGCCTGAGCCTCGGCGGTGGCGACAGTCTTCTGTGATGGAACGGTCTGGCTGGTCATACACTGTTTACCCTTAGTAGTTTGTGAACGTGCGCGACCCGGACGGTTTCCGCGGCGCTCTGCGCTCTTCGCGCCTCTACGGTAAACATCAAAAACCTTATTTTTACCCGGGGGGATAGTTATCTGAAAGGGCTTCCCCGGAGCCGTCGGTCGGTATGGAGGATGTCGTAAAGCCGAGGATCTCGTAGCCCCACATTGCCAGCCAGCCCAGAACACCAAGCAGCGCCGCCTGGTCAGGCAGTTCGCCCGTAAGCACACTGATCTCGCCGTCGTCGGTATGACGGTATGTGATCTGCATGCGCAATTCAGCCTGCCAGTGAGGCTCGAGATATCCCCGCACGCGGATGGTGTATAACGCCGGACCGTGCCTGGTAGGGTTCATGCGCTTCACAGCTCTCCTGAGTATGGCCTCCCACAGCGGGGGGATGGCAGAGAGCGGGTGGTTGCCGGAAAACTTGCTTTATTAAGTCAAACCCCGCAGAATTGCTCTATCGTCAGCGGCCGTGCGTACCGTACGGACGTCCGGGCGGGCTGCGTCCTGGTGCGCTGCGTTCCGGCGCGCTGCGTCCCGACGGGTGCGTCTGATACTCCAGGCTTCACAACCTGAAGAGGACTGCCATAGTCTGTGAACTAAGCTTTCTGCTATTTGTCACCCTGAGCCCTTCGCTTCGCTCAGGGTAAACTCCGCGAGAGGTCTACCGGACCAGGAGCCGGAAGATCTTCTTCTTCGCTTTGCTCAGGATGACAGGGCGAGCGAATCACCGGGAAACTTAGTTCACAGACCACTTACACCTTGAACAGGCGGTGCTGGTTTGATATTGCCTTCGTGGCAGTATGCCTGGCCACCTTGCTTACGTTCGTTGTTCGGGAAGAGGGTGGGAAGGGCTGCGCTCGTCCAGGTACGTTCTTAACCGCTACTTTGTCACTACTCCTCTGCGGAGACGTGCGGAGAGGCTTCGTCCCTCCGAACAAAAGGCAAAGGGTTTCGTGTCGTAAGCGTGCGGCCCCCTACACTCCCGCTTGTGGCGGCGCTACGACGAACTGACAAGGGAGAGTTACTCGTCCTGATAGGGTTTGGCGGAGCCGCTCTGATGTGAACACGGGGAAAGCCCGTTTCCCTATGTCCTTGCCCATGGAAGGATTCGGGAGGGCTGCTCCATGCCGGGAACATCCTGTTTCATGCCATTCTTGTGCGGCTAAAGTCGTTCTGAGGGACTAAATACTGCAACAAGATCTCTCCCTGTGAAAGAAGGCGGGGACAAGCTTCGTCCCCGCCTCCCCGCCGAGAGGAAGTCGCATTGCAGTACCAGCGAGAGAGTTCTGTTATGAAGCTTGCCTCCCTGCTCCAGCATTTGATGCGGCGAGGATGGTTGATCGGGTTGTCAGCCGTGGCTGCAGGCATGGCCGCTCTGCTGGTGAGCCATCAACTCAAGCCAATGTACAGTGCAACAACCACGATACTCGTCAGCGATCATCCCCAGGGTGCAGGTATTGCTCCTCCGGCGGGGCGGAATGACTTGCTGGTCGAGAGTTACATCCAGCTCCTCAAGCGCCAACCCGTGCTCGACGCGATCAGAATACGTCTCAACCTGAACATGCGCCCCGAGACGCTGGCACGTCAGCTTCAGGCTAAACCGGTGCCGGGCACCCAGTTAATCACGATCAGTGCACGGGCAGAAAGCGCTGAGCAGGCGGCGGTTCTTGCCAATACCGCGGCTGCAGAACTCGGTTCGCTGGGTCCACAGGTGCTTGGAGCACTCTGGCGAC
>JAOACN010000373.1 GCA_026417815.1 Chloroflexaceae bacterium
CCTCCGCAAGCGCGTGAAGGGTCGGACCGAAATCGGGCCTGCCCCGCCGCGACAAGGGACCGCGACGCGGGCGCAAGACAACAGCGCCAGCGAACTTCGGGGTCCCTCCGATGGGCGACGCTGCCGGCTAGAACCCGATGCTGTCGCGGCCTCCTTCGGCGGCGATTGCGGGAACTGGGGAACGTCCACGGCGCACGACGCGCGCCGCCGCGCGTGGGGTCAGGGCCGCCGCGGCCGGGCTCCGGATCGCCGGGTCAGCCCGCCGGAGGTGCGCGTCGCAGCACTGACTCCACCATGCGTTTTTCCTCAGGCAACATCGGATGCTCCGCCGCCCGCGCGGCGTAGGCACGCGCCTCTTCCCAGCGCCCCTGCGCAGCCAGCATCGTGGCCATGTACACCGCCACCTCCGGCCGTTGCCGCACCGATTCCGGCAGGCTTTCCAGCAACTCCAGCGCCCGCTTGGTATCGCCCTGTTGATGCAGCGAAAAGGCGTAGGTGGACACAAAGACGGGGTTGTTCGTATCGGCCAGATACACCTCGCGGGCCAGGCGGCGGGCGCGGTCCAGATCGCGTCCCAGCAGCAGGCCCAGGGCCGCCACGTTGTTCTTGATCTCCGGTACGTTCGGCTTCGCTTCCAACATGGCGGCGTACACCTGGTAGAGCCCGGCAGTGTCACCGGCGGCGTACCGGTTTTGCACCAACGACTGCCAGGCCCATTCGTGCCAGGGCGCCCGTTTCACCAGGACCCACAACACCTCGTCGGCCTCGGATTTCCAGCCCCACGTGGTGAGCACCTGGGCCACCGCTGCCAGGGACTCGCCGCGTCCGCCCGGCGCATTGAGCACCCTGCGCCAGTAGGCCTCCGCCAGGTCGCGCCGGCCGCGCTCCCGCGCCGCGCGCGTGAGCAGCGCCAGACGCATGGCGTCCTGTTCCTCCCAATGCTGGGGCGCCAGCCAGGCTTCCAGGCCCGACCAGTCCTGGAGAGCCACCAAGACATCGGCCACGGCCAGGGTCACCGGGGGGTTCGTGCGCAACGCCAGGGGCAGAGTCTCCAACCAGTCCCGCGCCTCCTGCGCCCGCTGGCGGTCGGTCAGCCAACTGGCCAACTGGGTGACGCGCGCTGCATTGGTGCCGGCCTCTTGCTGCAACTGCTGCAGCCAGGCATTCGTCTCCGGTCGCCCGGCCGCCACCAGGACCGTCAGGTGCTGCACCTTGTCGCCAAAGCCGGCACCCGGCAGTTGCAAAAGTCGTGCGGAAAACCGCTCGGCCGCGAGGGGATCGCCCTGCGTCAGGCTGACCGTGACGAGGGACCGCAGGGCCAGCAGGGCCAGATGCGGGTCTTCTGGGGAGTCGGCCAGTTCCAACAATTCCTGACGCGCGCGTTCGGCCACCGCCGAGTTCGTGCTCTGCACCTGAAGTGTGGCCAAATTGAGTCGGTGCAGCCGATTGGTCGGTTCCAGGGCGACCGCCTGCGTGAGATGCGCCACGGCGGCGTCGATGCGCCGTGTTTGCAGGGCCAGTTGCGAGGCCAGCACGTGGAAGCGCGCCAGGTTCGTCTCGCCGAGCCGGACCATCTCTTCCAGCGTTTGCGTGGCGATGGGGTAGGGGGGATTCTCCAGCAGCAGGGCGGCGCTGACCAAACGCAACCGATGCTCCGCCGTGGGTTCCAGTTCCACCACCCGCCGCCACCAGCCCAGCGCCAGCGGCGAGCGCAGTTCCGTCAGCAACGCGGCCAGTCGGCGCGCCGTCTCCGCGTTACGGGGGTTGGCCGCCAGGGCCTGACGCAGACTCAGCATCCCGTTGCGCAGGTCGCCCCCCTCGAGGTAGCGATCCGCCAGCTGCAGATACCGTCGCTCCTTGTACTGGCGATAGGCGGGGCGGCCCCACCAAACGCCGGCGCCGATCAACGCCAGCCCCACCGCCACCGCGCCCAGCCAGAGCCACAAGCGCCGTCGCGATTCGTCCATGGGTTCCACGTCCTCGCTCACAGTCCTTTCAAATTGTCAAAGGGGAGCCCGGAGTTGCACGCGGAAATCTCCAACCCCCCACCGGACGGTTCCCGATCCGGGCCGCAGCAACCGCGACGCCGCCCGTCCCCGGCGCCGGGCTCGGGACCCTTCCCGTCACGCGCTCGACCGGTCCCCCGCAGGTGCGGGCCCTGTCCCTGCTCTGGTCAGAGCCGCCAGACGTTCCTCCAACGAGGGATGCGACTCGTGCACCCAACGGTACCACGGGTGCGACGGCAGATTCATCAGGTTCTCCCGATGCAGCCGTTCCAGCGCGCGGCACAAGGGTTCCGCCGTCCCCAACACCCGGGCCGCGAATGCATCGGCCGCAAATTCCCACCTTCGCGAGCAGGCATGGATCAAGGGCGCCAGCCACGCGCTCACCGGGCCGGCCCACAAGCCCAGCCCCACCAACAGGATCGCCGGTTCCGGCCC
>JAOACN010000377.1 GCA_026417815.1 Chloroflexaceae bacterium
CCTTATAGGTCTTCACGCGGCCCACCACATCGTCGAACTTAACCGTCAGCATCTCCTGGAAGGTATAGGCAGCGCCGTAGGCCTCCAGGGCCCAGACCTCCATTTCGCCGAAGCGCTGGCCGCCGAACTGGGCCTTGCCGCCGAGCGGTTGCTGGGTAACCAGGCTGTAGGGGCCGGTTGAGCGGGCGTGGATCTTATCCTCCACCAGGTGGGCCAGTTTGAGCATATAGGCATAGCCCACGGTCACCGGATGGTCGAACTTCTCGCCAGTGCGCCCATCGTAGAGGGTCACCTTGCCATCTTCGGGCAGACCGGCCTCGCGGAGCATGGCCTTGATCTGGCTCTCGTGGGCGCCATCGAAGACCGGCGTGGCCACGCGGTAGCCCAGGCGGGCCGCGGCCCACCCCAGGTGGGTCTCAAGGATCTGCCCGATATTCATGCGCGACGGCACGCCGATGGGGTTGAGGATAATATCCACCGGGCGGCCATCGGGCAGGAAGGGCATATCCTCCACCGGCAGCACGCGACTGACCACACCCTTGTTGCCGTGGCGACCGGCCATCTTGTCGCCGGCGCTGATCTTGCGCTTCTGGCAGAGCAGCACCCGCACGGTCTGGTTGACGCCGACGGGCAGGTCGGCGCCTTCGCTGCGCGAGAAGACCTTGACATCAATGACCTTGCCGCGCACCCCGTTGGGCACGCGCAGCGAACTATCCTTGACCTCGCGGGCCTTCTCGCCGAAGATGGCGCGGAGCAGGCGCTCTTCGGCGGTCAGATCCGTCTCGCCCTTGGGCGTAATCTTGCCCACGAGAATATCGTTCGGCTGCACCTCGGCGCCGATATAGATGATCCCGCGTTCGTCGAGGTTGCGCAGGCTATCCTGACCGACGTTCGGAATATCGCGGGTAATCTCCTCAGGTCCGAGCTTGGTATCGCGGGCCTCCACCTCATACTTCTCGATATGGATGGAGGTAAAGATATCTTCGCGCACCAGGCGCTCGGAGACCAGGATGGCGTCCTCGAAGTTTCCGCCTTCCCAGGGCATATAGGCCACCAGCACATTCTGGCCGAGGGCCAGTTCGCCATTATCGGTGGAGGAGCTATCGGCGATCACCTCGCCGGCCTGCACCTGCTGACCGCGCACCACGGCGGGCCGCTGGTTGATGCAGGTATCCTGGTTCGAGCGCATGAACTTACGCAGGCGATACTCTCGCTCGTAGCCATCGTCCTCCTGGATCACAATGCGATCGCCGGTAGCCACAACGACCACGCCAGACTTACGCGCCACCACCACCTGCCCCGAGTCGCGGGCGGCGCGGTACTCCATGCCGGTGCCGACAATGGGAGCATCAGGGCGCAGGAGGGGCACCGCCTGCCGTTGCATGTTCGAGCCCATCAGGGCGCGGTTGGCGTCATCGTGCTCCAGGAAGGGGATGAGCGCCGTCGAGACGCTGACCACCTGCTTGGGCGACACATCCATGTAGTCAATGCGTTCGACCCGCTCCTGCACGAACTTCTCGGCGAAGCGGCAGGAGGCCGTCGGTTGGACGAAGCGGTTATGCTCATCAAGCGGCGCGTTGGCCTGAGCGACAACGAAGCGGTCCTCCTCATCAGCGGAGAGGTACTCCGTCTCCTGGGACACAACCGGCTGAATGCGAATGGTTTTGAGCGGCAGTTCGGCGATCTTTTCGGCGAGGGCGCGATTGACCTCGGTGCCGGCTTCGGCGACAACCTCGCCAGTATCCGGATTGACAACATCTTCGCGCAGGATCTGTCCGCGCAGCAGGCCAATGGCGATGCGTCTGGCGGTGGCATCGTCCACCCGGGCGCCCTTGGCGGCGATCAGTTCACCGGTGCGCAGATCGCGCACATCGCGCAGCAACAGGCCGCGCTCCTTCCAGACCGGCGCATTCTCGACGCTGTTGTACACCTTGCGATAGGGCGTCTCCAGGAAGCCCATTTCATTGACCCGCGCGAAGGTGGACATCGTGCCGATAAGACCGATGTTGGGGCCTTCGGGGGTCTCCACCGGGCAGATACGCCCGTAGTGGCTATGGTGCACGTCGCGGACCTCGAAGCCGGCGCGGTCGCGGGAGAGCCCGCCGGGACCGAGGGCGGACAGGCGGCGCTTATTGGTCAGTTCAGCCAGGGGATTGGTCTGGTCCATGAACTGGCTCAACTGCGAACCGCCGAAGAACTCGCGCATCGCGGCCACCACGGGGCGGATGTTGATCAGGCCGTTGGGCGTGGCGCTCTCAGGTTCCTGGAGCGACATGCGCTCCTTGACAACCCGCTCGAGGCGCAGCAGACCCACGCGGAACTGCTGCTGGATCAATTCGCCCACCGTGCGGACGCGGCGATTGCCGAGGTGGTCAATATCATCGGCGCGACCGTGGCCATTATTCAACAGGATCATCTGCTCCACGATCTTAAAGATATCGCGGGGCAGCAAGACACGCACGTGGAGGCCGGGGGCATTGGAGGTGCCATCGCGGCGCCCGTCGCGCTCCCAGAGGTTCTTATTGAGCTTGTAGCGTCCAACCCTGGCCAGGTCGTAGCGCCGCGGATTGAACAGCAGCGACTCGAGCAAGGAGCGGGCGTTCTCGAGCGTCGGCGGGTCGCCAGGGCGGAGGCGCTTGTACAGTTCCAGCAACGCCTCTTTGCTATTATGCACCGGGTCCTTATCCAGGGTTGCCTGGACGTAGGGATGCTCGGGAACGGTATCAACGTGGCGCAGCAGTTCCAGGATATGCTCATTATGACCGTGCTGGTCAAGTTCATTATCGGGCGCCCAGCGGCCATTGCCGTGCTCATCGGCCTGCCAGGCCATAATGGCCCGCAGCAGGATGGTCACAGGGATCTTGCGTTTGCGATCCACCTTTACACTAATCACATCGCGTTTGTTGGTCTCAAACTCCAGCCAGGCGCCCCGATTGGGGATCAGCTTGGCAGAGTGGAGCGAGCGACCGCTGGTCGGCTCCTTCTCGTCCTTGAAATAGACCCCGGGGGAGCGGATCAACTGCGAGACCACCACGCGCTCGGCGCCGTTATAGATAAACGTGCCATTGTCCGTCATCACCGGAAAATCGCCGAGAAAGATCTCCGACTCCTTGATCTCGCCGGTGCTGAGGATGCGCAACTCCACATTGACGCGCAGCGGGGCGGCATAGGTCAGATCGCGCTCACGGCACTGGAACTCATCGTAGCGTGGTTCGCCGAACTGGTAGTCCTTGAAGTGCAATTCGAGGTTCTTCCCGGTAAAATCCGTAATCGGCGAAATCTCCTCGAAGAGTTCGCGCAGACCTTCGCGGCGGAACCACTCAAAGCTGTTGACTTGGGTCTCGATCAGGCGCGGCAACTCGATCGCGTCGTGGATGCGGGCAAAGGAACGGCGTTCGATACGGCGGAGGCGTCGCCCGTTAATACCCTGATCAATCGGCGCGATCAACGGCTGAAGCACCACAGACTCAATCAACGGGGGCATACTCACCTCTTCATCAATCGTTGGCAGGCGATCATCGGGCGACAGCGTGCAGCGGGGGACGCTGTGAGCGGGCGCGGGTAAAAAGCAGAATAGCCGGTCCTGGAGACGCCCCAACCAGGGGACCGTCTCAGAACTGGCGCAACAGGAGCAAGCAAATTAGCGGCGCGCGCCGTCGGGCGCAGCGCGTGGTGAACAGACAAAAGTTAATAGCAATCCAGTCCTGCAGGGAGTGCTCATCCGCCACCCTGGAGAGGCACGCCCTGGTTTACCAATCGCGACAGGGAATAATACCATGTACAGGGGATTGTGTCAATACCAAAGGCACGAAGGCAGGGCTAATGCAAAGTCTCGGGATTGGCCCCGAACTCAGTTTCTCGTGGTTCTGGCGGCCACGCGGCCAGAACCAACAAAAAACGCTCTGGTCGAGCGACCTGGCTGGCTCGAAGCCCTCCACGGGAGGTGGACTTCACATGGCCCTGTGCACGAAGCACGCATCCCGGACACACCTACATATTGTACCACAAGATTCGCCGCCAGGGGGAAGGAACGAGCAGGCCCTTTGACGAACGTTGCATCAGCCCTGGCATCCGCCCCGCGAGGCGGGCGCTTTGCAAAATCATGTTGCGTTCTGTGCAAGATATTGACATGAGGTTGCTATTAGGATAAAATACAAGAGGATTTAAATATTTGTTGCAAGAATAATTCAGGGACCGACGGCGCGCCGTCCGCGCCCCGCACCGGCCACCTGGGTGCAGAGGGTCCTATGGAAACCAACGACAACCGTTCCCAGCACATCGCCGCGATTGATGAACTCATCCGCCAGCTCATCTGGCAGAGCCACAAGCAACTGCTGCAAACCCTGAGCCGACCTGACATCGGTCTCACCCTGCCGCAAATGGTCACGCTCTTTGCCATTCGCAGTGCGGGCACCTGCCGTATGAGCGAACTGGCCGAGATCACGCAACAATCGGCAGGCACGTTGACCGGAATTGTGGATCGTCTGATAGACGATCATCTGGTGGGACGGGTGCGCGATCTGGACGACCGCCGGGTGGTGCAGGTGACGCTGACCCCACAGGGAGAGGCGCAACTGGCGCGCGTGGAGCAGGCCCGTCGCGAAGATATGGAGCGGATGCTGCGCAGCTTTTCCGACGAACAGGTGGTTGCGCTGGAGCGACTGTTGTGCCAGTTGCTCGGCGGCATCAACGAACTGCTCAACGGCAATGGCGCGGCCGGGGCCAATGGAGTGGTCCGCACGAACGGCCTGAGCGCAGCCGGTCATGCGGCGCACCATAAGCAGAAGGCCGACGCCTATCCGCCCCTGCAGCGCGCCTGAAGCGGCTCGCGCTGGCTGGTTCTTCCGGGCAGGAACGCGGCCTTCCTTGCCCTTGCCATCCTTTAGGGTTGCGGGGAGGCTACGCCTCCCCGCAACTCCCTTTTCCTCCCGCGGCCCGTCCGCCATAAAGCTGGTATACTAGAGCGCGTACCAGGCCCTGGCAGATACAGGGCGCTCCGCCGACTCCGGCGCGATCCACGCCCACCGTTGTCATTGCCTATGCGCGTCCTCATTACCGGATCCAGCGGGCAGATCGGCACCAATCTGGCACTGCGGTTGCTGGCCGATGGGCACAGCGTATTTGGCGTCGACCGCCGCGCCAATCCCTGGACCGGCGCCTTCCCCACCCTGCTCCAGGATCTGGCCACTCCTCAGCGCGAGTTTCGCGGTGGCATCGGAGGGGCGCCCTACCCTCCCTGCGATATTGTGGTGCATCTGGCGGCCAACGCCAAGGTGTACGACCTGGTCGAGCAACCCCACCGCGCGCTCGAGAACATCAATCTGACCTTCAACGTGCTGGAATACTGCCGGGCCAACGGCCTGCCGGTCATCTTCTCGTCCTCCCGAGAGGTATACGGCGACATCCGGCGCTATCTTACCGAGGAGCGCAGCGCCGATTTTAGCTTTACCGAGAGCCCCTACTCGGCCTCCAAGATCGCCGGCGAGGCGCTGATCTACTCCTACGCCCGCTGCTATGGCGTGCGCTACCTGGTCTTTCGCTTTTCCAATGTCTACGGGCGCTACGATACCGATATCGAGCGGATGGAGCGGGTGATCCCGCTCTTCATTCGGCGCCTGAGCCGCGGCGAACCGGTAACCGTCTATGGCCGCGAGAAGGTGCTCGATTTCACGTATGTGGACGATTGTGTGGACGGCATTGTGCTGGGTATGCAGCGGCTGCTGGCGGGCGAGGTGGTCAACCGGACGATCAATCTGGCCTATGGGCAGGGCAACTCCCTGGTGCGGCTGGCGGAACTGATCGCCGAAGCGCTGGGGGTGCAGCCGCAGATTATTGTCGAACCAGTGAAGCGACCCGGGGAAGTCACCTACTACGTCGCCGACATCACCCTCGCACGGGAACTACTGGGTTTCACCCCGCGCGTGCCGCTTGAAGAGGGAGTGCGTCGCGCCGTGGCCTGGTCGCTACGAGGGGAGGGCTAACCGATGACCGAACGGCAGCCGACCCGGCGGCGCGAGCGCCGGGTGCGCGGGGCGAAGGCGTCATCCGCACCTCAGCGCCCTGCCCCACCTCCGGTGACGATGACGGACCAGGTCAGCAGCCTGCTGCAACTCTCTTCGTATCTGGTCGCTGTACTCGATCCCCAGGAAATCCAGGCTGGTCTGGTGGCGCACCTGATCGAGGCGCTGCCCTCGGTACAGGCGGGTATTCTGTGGATCAACCAGAATGGCCGGCTGCGCCCCAGTTCCGTGGCCGGTCTCCCGCTGGAGCCGCAGACGGCGGAGTTGCTGGCTGCGTCCTCGTTGCGTTCTGGCGAGGGCATCGCCGGCCTGGCCTTCCAACGCCTGGATCCACAGTTTGTCGAGACGCCCCTGGGCTACCGCGCCATCGTGGAGCAGGTCGCCTCTACGGCTACTAACGCCGCTCTGTTCCAGCAACTGGGTGAACAGTTGCCACGCAACCTGACCGTGGTCGCGGTACCTCTCCGCGTCGGCGCCGAGACGCTTGGCGTACTCGAACTGCTCAACCTTGGCGCCACTGCCGAGGCAAGCTGGCGGCCCCTCGAACGCGCCGATCTCCCGATGTTGCAGACCTTCGCGAACCTCGTCGCTTCGGCGCTCAAGAACGCGCAACTGTACGCCGAGGCCCAGCGGAACGAGCGGCGCCTGAAGGCCTTCGACGCGGTGGTCACGGCTATTTCCACGGCCGCCGACCTCGATGATATGGTGCGCAGCGTGCTCGACGTGGTGGTGAATCTGCTGCCCGGCACGCGCGGCGCGCTGCTCCTCCGCGAACCGGCCCTCGACCGGCTCGATCTCGCCGCGCAACATGGCCTTCCGCCAGACTGCGTCGAGGCGCTCAGGCGCCTCCCCGTGGCCGAGGCGCCCTTTGCCGAGGTGGTCCACTACGGCCAGCCAATGCAACGTCCACTGCTCGAAGAGCGCGGCGAAGGCGTCTTTCTGTGCCACGGCCTGAACTCCTGCGCCTACTTTCCCTTACTGGCGGGTGGGACGGTGGCAGGGGTGCTGGCTCTCTATAGTGACCGTGATCTGAGCCGGCACGCCGACAAGGAGATGCTTATGCCGATCTGCAACCAGGTTGGCTTTGCCATCGCCAACGTGCGTCTCTACGCCGACAGTCAGAGTGAGCGGCGGAAGCTCAACACGGTGATCGCGTCAATTGCCGAAGGGGTGCTGCTCTGCGATGCGCGGGGTCGCCTGACAATGGCCAACGATGCCGCGCTCAGCTTGCTGCGCCTCGACTCACTGCCGTTTGAGCAACCCCTCGCCGAGATGGCCGATTTTTACCGCATGCGCGACATGGAGGGCCGGCCCCTCAGCCTTGAACAACTACCCTTCGCCCGGGCGCTTGCCGGCGAGGTGTTCCAGGACTATCGCCTGATCCTGCGCGGCGCCAGCGGTGACGAGACCATTATGAGCTTCTCCGGGGCGCCCACCCGCGCCGACGATGGCACGATCGAGGGCGCGGTGGTCGTTTTCCGCGATGTGACAACCAGCCAGAAGCTCGAACGGGCCAAGGACGAGTTCCTCGCCGTGGCCGCCCACGAACTGCGCAGTCCCCTCGCCGCCGTGCGCTCCTACGCCGACCTGCTGCTGCGCCGCGAGCAGCAGCGCGGTGAGGCCGACCCTCGCGATCTCCACGGTCTGACCATCCTGTCGCAGCAGGTGACGCACATGCTGCGCATGGTGGATAACCTGCTCGATGTCTCGCGCATTGATGCCGGACAGCTTGATCTGCAGATCCAGCGGGTGAACCTTTTGAACCTGGTGACGCAGGTGCTTGATCAGCAGCGTCCCGCTGCCGGGAACCGCACCCTGGTATTGCTGCACGACGCCGAGGATCTCGTTGTCGAATGCGACTCGCTGCGGATCAGGCAGGTGTTGACCAATCTGATCGGAAACGCGATCAAGTACAGCCCTCCGGAGAGCGAGATTACCGTCAGCCTGCGTCTGCTCGATGCCGAAAGCGATGAGGCCCGCGGACTCGGCGGCCCGGGGGTGCTGGTGCGGGTGACGAACCAGGGCGCCGGCATCCCCCCCGAGCAGCAAACGCGCCTGTTCCAACGCTACTACCGCGGACGCAACAGCCGTGCCGAGGGGCTGGGCCTCGGCCTCTACCTCAGCCGGCAGTTTGTGCAGATGCACGGCGGGCGGATCTGGGTGGAGAGCGTCGAAGACGCCGGGAGCAGCTTCGTGTTCACCCTGCCGTTGCAGCAGAAGCCGAACCAGGAAGCGCCAGCAAGTCAGACCAGCGGAGGGTGATCAGGCTGGTTGTGGACAGGGGCATAGGGAAACCAGGTTTCCTATCAGACGGTCATACGCATGGCGCACAACGCCGCGATGAAAACCGGCCCCCGTACCGTACG
>JAOACN010000392.1 GCA_026417815.1 Chloroflexaceae bacterium
CGCAGCGCGCTGCGGCCGCAGCGCGCTGCGGCCTCCGTACGGCCGCAACGCGCTGCGGCCGTACGGGGGCCGGTTTGCATCGCGGCGTTGTGCGCCCCCCGAATGCGGTCTAACGCGAAAACAGGAGGATTTGGAAGCGCAATGCCCTTCCAAACCCTCCTCTGCGAAGAGCATCGGGGCGACCAGGTTGTCCCGCATCGCCGCCGCCCGTGCTGGCTAGCGCGGGGCTTCCTCGCGGATCCTGGCGAAGGCCTCGGCATCGTAGCGCAGCACCGGCTGCCGGGCGGCGCGCACCTCGTCGAGGCGCCGCACGGGCGCCTTCGTCGGCGCCTGGTGGAGCAGGTCGGGCGTCTCCACCGCCTCGCGGGCGATCTGGCGCATGGCCTGGATGAAGGCGTCGAGGGTGCGCTTGCTCTCCGTCTCGGTTGGCTCGATCATCAACGCCTCGGGCACAATCAGGGGGAAGTAGACCGTCGGCGGGTGGAAGCCGTAGTCAATCAGCCGCTTGGCGATGTCGAGCGTGCGCACCCCCTGTGCGCCGGCGATCTGGCCCTTCAGCACCGTCTCGTGCATACAGATGCGGTCAACGGCCTGGGGGTAGAGGTCCTTGAGCATCGCGCGCACATAGTTGGCGTTGAGCACGGCAATCTCGCTGACCTCGCGCAGGCCCGCCGCCCCGAGGCTGCGAATGTAGGTCCAGGCGCGCACCAGCATGCCGAAGTTGCCGTGAAAAACCTTCAGGCGACCGATGCTTTTCTCGGGGATGAACAACTCATACGCGCCGCTGGCGTCACGGCGCACGCGCGGGCCGGGCAGGAAGGGGGCCAGGGCCGCCGTGCAGCCCACCGCGCCCGAACCCGGGCCACCGCCGCCGTGCGGTGTAGTAAAGGTCTTGTGCAGGTTGTAGTGCATGAAGTCGAAGCCCAGTTCGCCCGGTTTGGCGATGCCGAGGATGGCGTTGAAGTTGGCCCCGTCGCCGTACATCAGGCCGCCGGCCTCGTGGACCAGGCGCGCGACCTCGACGATGTGTTCTTCAAACAGCCCCAGGGTGTTGGGGTTGGTGAGCATCATTCCCACCGTGCGCGGGGAGAGTTTGGCCTTAAGATCGTCCAGGTCCACATTG
This sequence comes from Chloroflexaceae bacterium, assembly GCA_026417815.1. Classification (GTDB taxonomy): domain Bacteria; phylum Chloroflexota; class Chloroflexia; order Chloroflexales; family Chloroflexaceae; genus JACAEO01. The sequence continues at coordinate 1,124 of JAOACN010000392.1, forward strand.
CCACGCGCGTCGCTTTTCACCTCCACGACCTTGAAGCCGGCCATCGCCGCGGTGGCGGGGTTGGTACCGTGGGCGGCGTCGGGCACCAGCACCTCGATGCGCTGCGGGTCGTTGCGGTCCAGATGATAGGCGCGGAAGGTGAGGATGCCGGCGAACTCACCCTGCGCCCCGGCGGCCGGCTGCAAAGAGACGGCGTCGAAGCCGGAGATCTCCCCCAGGTACTCCTGTAGCTCGTACATCAGTTGCAGCGCGCCCTGGGACAGGCCGGCATCCTGGAGGGGATGGGCGGCGGCAAAGCCGGGGAGCCGCGCGGCTTCTTCGTGGAGCTTGGGGTTGTACTTCATCGTACACGACCCCAGGGGGTAGAAGCCCGTATCAATGGCGTAGTTCCGCTGGCTGATGCGGGTGTAGTGCCGGATGACCTCGGGTTCGGTCAGGCTGGGGAAGTCGTTCATGTCGTCCTGGCGCAGCAACGCGGCTGGCAGGGGCGTTTCGGGCACATCGAGGCCCGGCAGATTGGCGCCATGCTTGCCTGGCGCGGAAAGTTCGTAGAGGTGTGGTTCGTAGGTGTCCATTGTGGTATGCTTTCCAGGTCGTTCGGCCGAAAACGGTTTCCGGCACCTGCGTTACTGTCCTGGAGGGTTGTGAGGAGGCGTAGCCTCCCTGCAACCCCCGTTTCGCCCGTGGCGGGTGCTCGCCCTGGTGAAACCAGGAGAGTCTGCCGCCGCGGGTGGAACTGGTGGATCGCGGAGGGCACGGCCCTCCGTACCTCCCCCGGCGCGGGGATCCGAAGGCCTTCCCCTTACGGTGTGCGCGCCTGATGCGTCGGATCTCACCCCGTAAGGCCGAAGCCCTGGCGCAGCCAATGCTTCGGCGCAACTAGCCAAACAATTCAGCGATCTTCAGGCTAAACCCCGGCAACAGTTCCGGGCTTTCCAGGGAGGCTTCCGGGCCATAGGTGCGCGCAAGACCATCGGGCGTGTGCACGGTGATGCTGCGGCTACGCGGGTATACCACCCAGACGGCGCTCGCGCCCGCGGCCAGGTAGTCGCGAACCTTCTCGTGCAACCCGTCGGCGGTATCCGAGGGCGAGACGATCTCCACGGCCAGGTCAGGCGCGATGGTCCAGAAGCCCTCGGGCACCCCCGTTTGGGGCAGACGTTCGGCGCGCACATAGTATACGTCCGGCGCGCGCACGGTGGCAGGCTCTTGTTGGAGGACAAAGCCCGACTCGATACCCACATAGCCGCCACCGCGCTGTCTGCTCCACTGAGACAGAGCCGCGGTAATCAACGCGGCAAGAACCCCGTGTATTCCTCCAGGTGGCATGGTTTCAATAACCTCTCCACACACAAGCTCGCGCCGGGAGGCGCCGGGGGGCAGCGCGGCGAACTCTTCGACGGTGAGCAACCGGCTCGTGGTGGCGCTCATAGTTCCTCCGGGTTCTGCAACAACGCCAGGGCCAGGTCGGCGCGTCCCGCCTCCAGGAAGAGGATGAGGCGGTAAGGGGTCAGGGCGAATTCACGCACCTGATCGTAGCGGCGCTCGGTTGTGGCGTCGTAGGCGTTGCCATAGCCAACGCGGATACTGAAATGCTCCTGGCCGGCGAAATGCTCCATCACCGCGACGTGGTCCCAGGCGGGGCGCCAGCCCAGGGCGTAGCCCCAGCCGGTCAGGCCGGCGAGGCGCCAGTGGCGTTCGCGCCGCCGCACCAGCACGCGGGCCGGGCGGAGATCGCCGTGGGTGAGGCAGGCGGGCCGTCCCGTGGTCACGACGTTCTCGGCGGCCCAGGCGGTCAGGGCCGCCGCCCCGCGGGCGTCGAGTTCGCCAGCGGCCCGGGCGGCCTCGAGGGCGGCGGCGAGGCGCGCCTGGTAGTAACGGACATCTTCATCGGCGCGCGCGCCGGGGGCAGGGCCGCTCTCAGGGCCGAAGCCCGGCGGAGCTTCGGGGTCAAGGGCGCCGTAGGCCGCGGCAGTGTACTGGTGCGCCCGCGCCAGCAGCGCGCCGAGGGCCTGGCCCACCTCGTAGCGTTGTTCCTCGTCCAGCGCGCCCAGCACCTCGATCAGCGGCGTGCCCTCCAGGTACGCCAGCAGCAGATAGGGCGCGCCGGCCTCGCCGCGCAGGTCGTGGGCCAGCACCTCGGGGAGGGGCAGGTCAATCTCCGCCCGCAGGGCGCGCAGCGCCGCCAGTTCGGCCGCCAGGGGATCGCCCGCGCCCGGATCGGGGGGCGCGCCCAGGCGCAACACCGCCCGCTGCGACTCGCCCAGGTGGAGCAGCAGCGTGCGCTCGCCCAGCGGCTCCGCCTCGCGCAGGCGGGCCCCGGGCAGGCCATGGGCGACCAGGCGCCCGAGTTGTGCGTCGGTCAGAATCATCGTGTAGTTCGGGCAGAGGGAATGGGGAAACCCGATTTCCCCATTAACCCCTAACGAGAGCGGTTCCCCGGGCGGGCCTGGCCCTTCCAGCCTCCCCCGGAGGCGGGGACATGGGGAAACCCGGTTTCCCCATTAACCCCTAACGAGAGCGGTTCCCCGGGCGGGCCTGGCCCTTCCAGCCTCCCCCGGAGGCGGGGACATGGGGAAACCCGGTTTCCCCATAACCCCTAACGAGAGCGGTTCTCTGGGCGGGCCTGGCCCTTCCAGCCTCCCCCGAAGGCAGGGGCATGGGGAAACCGGGTTTCCCCATGCCCTCCTCAACGAGGAGGGCTTTGCCCTTCCCTTCCAACCTCGTCCCCGGCAGGGTCTATACCTCCCGCAACGCCGCCACGAGGCGGTCAATCTCGGCCTTGCTGTTCATCTCGGTCACGGCCAGGAGCATGGCGTGGCCCAGGTGCGGCTCGTCCTGGCTCAGGTCATAGCCGCCGATGATGCGTTGGGCGCGCAGGGCGGCGTTGATCTCGGCCACGGGTCGCGGGCAGCGCACCACGAACTCCTTGAAGAAGGGGCCGCCCTCCACACGGTAGCCGGGCAGCGCGGCGATCTGCGCGGCGGCGTAGTGCGCCCGGTGGTAGCACAGTTCGGCCACCCGGCGCATGCCCTGCCGGCCCAGCAGGCTCATATAGACCGTCGCCGCCAGGGCCATGAGCTGTCTCTTATACACATCT
>JAOACN010000246.1 GCA_026417815.1 Chloroflexaceae bacterium
CCCGCCGCGACCTTGCTGAGCAGGCGGTGCATCTGCACGGTGCCGACCCGGCAGGGGACGCACTTGCCGCAGGACTCGTCCATGCAAAAGGCCATGTAAAACCGGGCAATCTCGACCATGCTGGTGTGGGCGTCCATCACCACCATGCCGCCGGAGCCCATGATCGAGCCAGCGGCGGCGAGCGACTCATAATCCACGGGTGTGTCAAAGAGCCGGGCAGGGATACAGCCCCCGGAAGGCCCGCCGGTTTGCACGGCCTTGACAGGCGTCCCGTCAGGACTGCCGCCGCCGAGGTCCTCGACAATCTCGCGCAGGGTCATCCCCATGGGCACCTCGATCAACCCGGTATTACGCACCTTGCCGGTCAGGGCGAAGACCTTGGTGCCCTTGCTCTTCTCGGTGCCGATTGCTGCGTACCAGTCGGCGCCGTGTTCGATAATCGGCGCGATGTTGGCGAAAGTCTCGACATTGTTAATCAGGGTGGGGAAGCCCCAGAGACCCTTCTCCGCGGGGTAGGGGGGGCGGGGGCGGGGCTGGCCACGGCGGCCCTCGATGCTGGCGATCAGCGCGGTCTCTTCGCCGCACACGAAGGCCCCGGCGCCGACGCGGATCTCGACCTTGAAATCGAAGGCGGTCTCAAAGATCTGGCTGCCCAGCAGGCCGAGCTTCCTGGCCTGATTCATGGCCAGGGTCAGGCGCTGGATGGCGAGCGGATACTCCCCACGCACGAAGATGAAGCCCTCGTGGGCGCCGACGGCATAGGCAGCGATGGCCATGCCCTCGAGCACCAGGTGCGGGTCGCTCTCGAGAATGCTCCGGTCCATGAACGCGCCGGGATCGCCTTCATCGCCGTTACACACCACAAACTTGCGCTCGCCGGGGCTTTTGGCGACGGTGGCCCACTTAAGCCCGGTGGGGTAGCCGGCGCCGCCGCGCCCGCGCAGGCCGCTGCGGGTGATCTCCTGGATAACCTCGGCGGGCGAAAAATCGTGCAGCACGCGGTAGAGGGCCTCGTAGCCGCCGGCGGCGATGTACTCCTCGATCCGCTCGGGGTTAATGAAACCGCCATTACGACGCACCACGTGCACCTGGCGAGCGAAGAAGGGGTGGTTGGGATCGCCCCGTTCGACGTTACAGGGCTGGCCGGCAAGGGCGGCAATGATCTCCGGGGCCTGTTCGGGATGCACCCGCTCGAAGAGCAGGTTGGCCGGTTCAACCCGGACCATCGGCCCCTGGCCGCAGAAGCCCATACAACCCACACTGGTGACCTCCACTGCCTCGTCCTGGCCGGTGGCGGCAACGGCGGCCTCTAGCTGGTGGAGCAACTCGAGCGAGCGGGACGCCTGGCAACCCGAAGAAGTGCAACACAGCACGCGGATCGCCCGGCGTCGCGCGCGTTCGCGCTCGGCAATGGCGTGCAGTTCAGCGAGATCCATCGAAGCCTTCTCTCACGATGCGACGGGCGTCTCTTCGAGCAGGGCATGCAGCCGGGCGCGCAGCGTCTCGACATTAGCATGGCCAATGACCAGCCCATCGAGCACCACGGCAGGAGCGATGCCACAGGCGCCGAGGCAACGGGCCGTCAGCAGCGAGAGGCGCCCATCGGGGCTGGTATGCCCGGGCTTGAGGCCGGTCTCGGCCTCCAGGGCGGTCAGGATCTCCATCGCGCCCTTGACGTAGCAGGCGGTGCCGAGGCAGACGGTACAGGTATGCTCACCCTGGGGCGCGAGGGAGAAGAAGTGGTAGAAGGTCGCCACGCCATAGACGCGACTGGGCGGCAGGTGGAGACTGCGGGCGATGGAGGCGAGCAACTGGGGCGAGAGGTGGCCGTACAACTCCTGCGCTTTGTGCAGCACCTCGATCAGCGCATCGGGGCGGTACTGATGGCGCCGCATGGTCGCCTCGAGCAACTTCTGCCGATTATCGGCGGTCGCCGCCGGGTCGGCTGGCGCCCGGTTCGACATGAATTTCTCCTCAACGAGCCTTCGTCTCAGCAGGAGGGACAGCGTAACCCTTCCTTGCGGTTCATCCTAGCACCAGGGCGGGGCGCCGTCTGAGAAGAAATACTCACAGACCGTTGAGCGATTACCACTGTGTGGCGCAAACGGCCATGGTAGACTGCGCTCGATTCATGTATAAAATGTAACAACGCTGCCATGCCATGAAAGGAGCTCCCATGCAGGCGACGCACGCGGCCACGGGCGCGGCGCGGATCGGCCCCAACGCGATCATCCAGACGGTCGGCGCGCTCGAAGAGGCGTGGGGCCAGGCGGAGACGCAGGGCTTTCTGCGGCGCATGGGCCGGAGCGACCTGGTGGAGCGCCTGCCAACGACGATGGTGGAGGAGCAGGAGTTCGTCGCCCTGATTGAGGCGCTGCGGGCCGAGGCGGGCGCCGCGGAAGCGGGGCGCATCCTGGCGCGCTCGGGCGAGCGC
>JAOACN010000619.1 GCA_026417815.1 Chloroflexaceae bacterium
AGGGTAAAGATCTCGGCAGCCATGAGAAAGAACCAGCCGCCGGCCCAGCTCATCATGCTGTTCCAGATCAGGCTCAGGGCGCCGAAGGGCAGTTCGGTGGTAGTGAAGCGGCGCCAGGGAGAGAAGCGAAAGATCGCGCTGGCCTCGCGCAGTTCGCCAGGCACGGTGGTGAGTGACTGGTACCAGGCAAAGGTCATGTTCCAGGCCTGGCTGGTGAAGATCAGCACAATTGCGGCAAGCTCCACAGCGACCCGTTCGGGCAACACGGCGCTGAGGCTGAGCAGCACGACCGGCAGGAAGGAGAGGATCGGCACGCTCTGCAGCACGTCCAGCAGCGGCAACATCCAGCGTTCGGCCCGGGGATTGTACGCGGCGATGTAGCCATAGGACAGGGTAAAGAGCAACGAGAGGGTATAGGCCGCGGCCATGCGCCCCACCGAGAGCATGGCGTAGTAGGGCAGCGCGGTGGGCTCCAGGCTGATCTCCGGGCCGCGCACCGCCGTGGGCGCCGTCTGCGCCAGCCACACTGCCAGGGCAAGCAAGCCGGTGACGATCAGCAGGATCGCGAGGTCGGCGCCGGTGATCCGGGGCCGGGCGGACGGGGTGGGGGTGAAGACCCTGCGGGTTGCGGCCATGCGCGTCTCCGGAAATGATGAGGGTATTGAGGCGTCACACCTCACTCTCCCCCCACCCCCTCCCGCTCCCCCTGAGGTGGATCGGGAAGGGACCCCCGAGCGCAGCGAGGCGGGGGGGGGGGAGGACCAGCTCTCTTCAGTTCATGCCTCCGGGCCAGGCAACCAGGCGGCCAGCGAGAAATAGATCACGACCTCCGAGATGTCGGCCAGCGAGGTGAGCAGCGGCCCGCGGCGGTGGCGGGGGCAAGACCCTGCGCCGCAGCAGCAGGGGCAGCGCGGCGCCGATGGTGCTGCCAACCACAACCGCCATGGCCACGTCCGGGCCGGCGCGGAAGCAGGCCAGAACCGTCACCGCCGCGGCCATCGCCAGGCCAGGTATGGCCGAAACGACCAGTTCCTTGCGCAGCAGCCTGGTTCAGTCGCTTCCGCGCACTTCCTCCAGGGCGCGCACGGTCAACGTTGCCGACTGGGAGCCGGCGTTGCCGCTGCTGCCGATCAGCAGGGGTAGAAAGAAGACCAGGGCGACAACTGCGGCGATGGTGTCTTCGAAGGCGGCGATGGCCGCGCCGGTTGAGCAGCTTGTCTGTCACCTGACCGGGCAATGGTTCCAGCAACCGGGCGCGATCGTCGGGGGTCAGGCTGGCAAGCGAATGCCTGGTCTCCTCTGCCCGCAGCACACACGCCGGACGCGCGCGGCGCCGACCCGCGTGGAACCTGCGGCGGAGGGAGCATCACTGCCCGGCCCGTATGGGCAACAAAAAAACCCGGTGGGCCAGGCCGCACCGGGAACGGTAATCACGCAACGCTCAGGCACTGAAGCCGGCGCACGTAGGACCGGTGAAGCTGGCAGTGATTATGGACGCTCCGTCACGCCGCCGACCTGTACGACTGCCGTCCATTCCTGATCCTTAGAAACGACAATTCCTGTGAGACTGCACCGGAAGGTATTATCCCGGGAGGGCTGCGCCCTCCCCGCAGGCAGGGACATGCAGAACCGGGGTTCCTCCATACCCCTTCAACCCGCCGTCAGAAAAAGGTTTGCACCTGCGTAAACGCCAGGAAGTATACTCGTAGACACCGGGAGTGTCAACTGCACCTCACGCCCGGGGTGTGACGAAAAGTCTGGCACGCTCCCCTTCGGCCGGCGGCTGATGAAGATTAAGAATATAAGTCAGTATTCGCCCTATCTCTACGATGTCACTTGCCGCGGCTTCCGCTGGGAGGAGGTTCGGAGGGGTTGCACCCCTCCGAACGTTCCCCTTCCTGGTGCGGCGCAGCTTCGCCGGGCCGCGCCAGGAAGGAACGATCTTCGGGGGCCTGCGGCCCCCGCAACCCCCGCCAGCGGCAAAGTAACCAGGTAGGGTGATTACGCTCTGCGGTCCATCTGAACTCGTATCTCACGCCCGGACGCGACGGAGCACGTCGGTCGCCCGGGCCCAGAACCCCGGGTAGACGTGGCGTTCGCGCCGGCGCAGCCCGCGCACCAGACGGGCCATCACCACCTCGGGGTCGCCGACAACCACGCCGGGCAGACGGCGGGGCCGCCCGCCGAAGTGGGGACTATCGAGGATCGCCGTGCGGGTAAAGAACGGGTAGATCCCGGTCACGTCAATGCCCAGGGGGGCCAGATCGCCAGCAAGGGCCTCGGTAAAGCCCCGCAGGCCGAACTTGCTGGCATTGTAGACGCTCATCCCCCGCACCCCGACCAGACCTGCCGCCGAGCTGATGTTGACGATGTGCCCGCTGCGCCGGGCGATCATCTGTGGCAGGAAGAGGTGGGTCAGGCGCATCGGCGCCAGCAGGTTGATCTCCATCAACGGTTCCCAACGTTCGCGGGGAATCTGGTCGAAGCGCCCGTAGACGGCGATGCCGGCGTTGTTCACCAGGATATCAACCCGCGGGCTGATACGCATCACTTCGGCGTGGAGCCTGGTTGCCTCCGTCGCCCGGCTCAGATCGGCCTCGACAAAGCCCAGGATGCGCCCCGGCGCCTGCCTCGCTGCCCGTGCCGCCGCCGTGGCGCTCTCCAGCAGCGCCTCGCGCCGCAGGTCGCTCAGGATCAGCAGGCAGCCCTCGCGCAAGAGGAGGCGCGTCAGCGCCCGCCCGAAGCCCCCGCCCGCTCCGGTAAGCAGGACAACCTGCCCCGTGAGTGGTTTCATACTCCTTCCTCCTGGTCCGCAAGAGAAGCGGCTTTCCCCATGCCCCTGCCAGCAGGGAGGGTCTGGAAGGGCAAGGCCCTCCCAGGAAGATCTGGAGGGGCGCGGAAAGGCTCTGCCGCAACCCCCGCGGCGGCAGACTCGTTCTGGCCGGGTTGGGGCGCGCGTCTGCCGCGGGTGGAACAAACGGATCGCGGAGGGCGGCGCCCCCCGCACCTCTCCCCCATGGTTACGAAACGTGCGGCGCAGCACAGCCATAGTCTACGATGCTACAACAACAGCAACACCACCGCCAGGGTGGTAATGCTGATCACGTTCGAGAAGAGTACGGTCGCGGTTACAAACTCCGGCAGCAGACGATTCTCCATGGCGATAATGGACACCAGAACGGCCGTGGGCATACTGGCCTGGAGAATGCCAACATTGCGCTCCAGGGGGGGCAGGGCGAACCAGCCGACGGTGCTGAAGGCAATCAGCGGCCCGCCGATCAGCCGGACGGCGCTGGAGATCAGCATATCGGGGTTGAGCCGGGGGATGCCCGCCTCGGACAACTGGGCCCCCAGCACAATCAGCATGGTCGGGATCAACGCCGCCGAGAGCAACTCCAGGGGCCGGGTGACCACGGCTGGCAGGCTGATGTTGAGCCCGTTGACGGCCAGGGCCGGGGCCAGGGCGATCAGCGCGGGGGTGCGAAAGACCCGTCCCACCATGCCCAGGTTGATGCCGCGGCTGAAATTGGCCGCCGTGACGCAGACGATAAAGGCCAGCACCAGGTTGGCAAGGAAGTACAGCGTGGCCAGACCAAGCGCCTCCGGCCCCTCGGCGAACTGGACGATCGGCAGGCCGAAGTTACCCACGTTGCCAAAAGCGGCAATCATCACATAGGCCGCGGTCATCGCCGCCGGGCGCCGCAGCAGCCGCGCCGTAACGAAGGCGATGATAATCGTTCCGAGGTAGACGAGGGTGATGAAGCCGATCATTCGCCCGGCCAGGGCCACCTCGATGCGTGTCTGGCTCAGGGTAGTGAACACCAGGGCCGGGGTAAGCACAAAGTAGGCATAGCGCGAAAGGGTGCGGGTCTCCAGTTGCAAACGCGGAGCGGTCAGATAGCCAAGCAGAACCAGAGAGAAGACCGGCACGAGGACGTTGAGAAAAATGCCGACAAGCTGCGTCATAGAGGCTCCTACCAGGCGCCCGTCCCCGCGCGGGACGGTGGTTTACTGTACCACTACTTGCCTGGTGCACGCACAGGGTCGCCTCGACCCGGCAACCCGTGACGGGGCTTCTACCGAGTCCGCTTCCAGCGGTTGGGCGCCTGCGCCACCCCACGGACATTGCACGAGCCTTACAACCCTCAAAGCGCCGCTTGCCCCGGTACACCCCGTATGTTACAATAATCGCCACTTAGCGCCGTGATGCCTGTTCGTCGGCTTTTGTCCGCTGGATACGGTAGTAAGGGCCTATCCGAATAGTTCCTGTGGGAGGGTAAGGAAACCGGTTTCCCCACGCCCTGTCGATGTAGCGCAACCCTCCAGGCGGCGCGCAGGGTGTGGAAAGACCATCCCCTCCCAGAAAAGAAATTCGGATAACCTGGTTATCCGGATAGACTCCAGGGGAACCGGGTTTTGTTGCCCCTCGGCCCGATGGAAGGATGGAGGAGAGGGTAACCCTCCAGAGAAAACTCGTTTTCATCCCCGTCGTGCGGCGAAGCCGCATGGACATCTCAAGGGAATTGAGGAGTTGCGCCCATGCCCGATGTCTCAGGTCGCAATCCAGCTATCGTTCTCGTTGAAGACGAGCCCGACATCCTGGTGATCCTCCATCGCTTGATGCGCGATCTGACCGGCGGCTACGATATCGTCACGGTCAATGGGGGAGCGGATGCCCTGGCCCAGATCGCCCTGCGTCCGGTACCCCTGGTGATCACCGATTACAATATGCCGGGTATGAATGGCCTGCAACTCGCCGCGGCGATCAAGGAGACCTCGCCCGATACCCGCGTGGTGATGATCACCGCCTACGCCTCTCCGGAACTCGAGAAGCGCGCCCGCGAACAGCGCGTGGATTACTATCTCCCCAAACCTTTTCCGCTTGATCGGCTCGAACAGATTGTGCGCGACGTGCTGAAGTAGCTCTTCCGCCTTAGCACTCCACGCATCGCGCGCCTGTGCCACGCGAGCCACAGATGCGCTACGGTCACCCTGAGACGCCAGGTGCACGGCGCTTCGTACCGGTTCGACACCTTCAGCTACGCCTCAGATGGCTCTCATTGCCCGGGCAGACCGTCTTACGTAGGATGCATTGGGTAACCCTACGTTGTCATTTCGCGGAGGATTGGGTGCGCCAGACGCCCGGCGAGTAACGCTGGTCCTTGGACTTTGCGGAGAGCTTCGTCCCTCTGCGTCTCCCTGCCGAGAGGCAACGACAACGTAGTGATACATGCGCCACACTGGCTGCCTCGTCCGCAGCCATGGGTAACCAGGGAGTAACCGATGGTTGAGTGGATCAATCACTTCCCGACCGTTCTGCTTGCCGTGATGATGGTGCTGACCCTCGTGCTCCTGCCGCTGCTCAATGACGAGCGTCCCCCTGCCCGCGACGACCGCCAGCGCACCGAGGAGTTGCGCCTGAGCATCAAGGTCGAAAGCAAACGCGAACGTTAGGTAGGGTCGAAGCGCCGGCTACGCCAGCGCTTCGGCCCTACCGGGCGTCATGAGCCGTCATACGTTGCCTGGCCAGTTCAATGGCCTCCTCGCGTGTGGTGATCTCACCCGCTGCCTGAGCCTCGGCGATCTCGCGCAGCAGCGCGCCGACCCGGGGCCCCGGTCCAATCCCCAGGGCCGCCATCAACCCGTGGCCGTCAATCAACGGCGCCCGCCGGGCGGGCAGCGGCGCATAGTAGTGGGCCAGCAGCGCCCCGGTCCATGCCAGGTGGACCAGCCAGCCCTCTGGATCTACGTTCGGCCCCCTGGTAGCCAGATGATCGGCCAGTTCGTGCAGCAGCACATCGGGACCTGCGTCGCCGAGGTCGCGGAAGAAGCGGTAGAGGGCGCGCGGAGTAAGCACCTCCACGGCGCGCAGTTGTCCCGGCCGCATGTGCTCGCGCACCACCAGCTCCACGTAGCGAACATCGTTACGGCTGAGGCGCAGGCGCCGCCCGATCTGCACCGCCGCGTCCGCGCCAAGCTCCTGATGGCCGTAGAAGCTGACCTTGCCATCAGGATGGACGGCCTTTGTCTGAGGCTTGGCGTTGTCGTGGATCAGGGCCGCCAGTTTCAACAGCGCCTGCCGGCGGTGCCCGCCGGCGCGGCGTTCGGCCATGAGCTTCTGCAAGGGCGCGGCGAAGGGCAGGGTGCGGCTCAGCTCCGGGTGCGCCCGTACCGCCACAGGCAACGCCTCGGCCCTGACGGGGCCGCCGAGCAGCCAGTCCAGAGCGGCCACGGTCTCCAGCATGTGCGCCAGCACCGGCAGGAAGTGGACATAGGGCTGTTCGCAGGCGCGGCCGGGCTCAAGTTCGGGTATCAGACGGGTCAGGGCGCCGCAGGCGTCGAGGAAGCGCAGCCAGGGCGCGGCGGCGGGAGCGTCGAGCAGTTTGAGCAACTCATCGCGGGCGCGCTCGCCGGCCACCTGTTCGAGGCCCGGGGCGGCGGCGCGGGCCAGTTCGGTCAGTTCCGGGGCGGGGCGCAGATCAAGGGTGGCGCACAGCCGCGCGGCCCGCAACACGCGCAGCGGGTCGTCGCGCAGGCTGGCGGGGCCACAGGGGCGCACAACGCCGGCCTGGAGGTCGGCCAGGCCGCCGGTCGGGTCAATCAGCGCCGTGGGTGGAGGCGGCAGGCTCAGGGCGGAGTCCAGGGGCAGGGCCAGGGCGTTGATCGTGAAATCGCGCAGTCGCAGATCGGCCTCGATACCGGGCGCGCGCAGACCAGCGATGTCTACCGTCAGTAGCGGTGACCCGACGAGCACCGCCCGGCCCGTATCGCGTTCTGCATCGAGGGCCACAAAGGCCCCGTCGTGGGCGTCGGCGAAGGCACGGGCCAGTTCAAAGCCATTCTCAGATACGGCAACATCCAGGTCGCAGGGCGCGCGTCCCGACGCCAGGTCGCGGGCCGCGCCGCCGGTGAGCCAGGCCCGCGCGCCCCGCGCCGCGCACAGGTCGGCAAGATCATGCAG
>JAOACN010000635.1 GCA_026417815.1 Chloroflexaceae bacterium
ATCCAAACCCTATGGACGGACCGGACGCCTACTACAAGAAGCGCATCCTCTACAGCCTGCGCGGCCAGCAGTTCGCCTTCGATGTGGGGCACACGCTCTTCTCGTCATTTCAGGTTGATGAGGGCACCGATCTGCTGTTGCGGACCATCGAGCCTTCCGAGCCGCCCACACGCATCCTCGACCTTGGTTGCGGCATCGGGGTGATTGGTATTGCCCTGGCGCGCCGCTACCCGCAGGCCACGGTGGTGCTGGCCGACAAGGATCTGCTCGCCGTGCGCTACGCCCGGCACAATCTGGCGCTCAACGGGGTCACCAACGCTACGGTGGTCGGCAGCGTGGGGATGGAGGCCGTTCCACCGGGGCCGTATGACCTGATCGCCTCCAACGTGCCCGCCAAGATCGGCGACCTGGCAATCGAGCAGGAGTTCGTGCTCGCGCCCCTGGAACACCTGCGGCCCGGCGGCGAGTACTGGTTCGTGGTCGTCAGCGGGCTGAACCACCTGATCCCGCGCCTGGGGCCGCGGCACAATCTCAAGCTCAAGGAGATCAAGAAACGCTCCGGGCATACGGTGTATCGGCTGATAAAAGACGGGTAGCGGCCCGTCCGGTAAACTCGCGAACGGGAGGTTCTGGGAGGGCTTCGCCCTCCCAGAAATCCTCCCATGTCCACCCTGGAGACAGGTTTCTAGAATCCCATGATCCACACTGACCCCGAAACGGCCGCGCCGCTGTTTCAGGCACAGATCGCCCCGGCCCGGCGCGTCCTGTTGCTCACCCACGTCAATCCCGACGGCGACGCGGTCGGGTCCATGCTCGGCGCGGCCCACGCCCTGCGCGCCATCGGCAAGGAGCCGCTCTGCCTGCTCTCCTCGCCCGCGCCGTCCTACTGCCTGCGCCTCCCCGGCGCCGAATGGCTCCAGGTTTTCCACCCCGGCGATCCGTTACCCCCGGCCGATCTGACCTGGATGCTCGACACTGCCACACCCCAGCGCGTCGGCCCCATCGCCGATGCCTACCTGCCCGAGTTGCTCAGGCGGCCATTGTTGATCACCGACCACCACGTGACCAACAACGGCGGCGGCTCGCTGAACCTGATTGACCCGCGGGCGGCCTCCACCGCCGATCTGCTCTTCCGCCTCCTGCGGGCCATGGCGCTGCCGGTCGGCCCCGAGGCCGCCACCTGCCTCTACCTCGGCCTTACCACCGACACCCAGAGCTTCCAGACCAGCAGCACCTCGCCGCAGACCCTCCGTACCGCCGCCGACATCCTCGCCAGCGGCGCCGACCTGCGCGCGGTGATCACCGCGGTCTACTTCAGCATCCCCGAGAGCACCATGCGCCTGACTGCCCTGGTCCTCAGCGATATGCGCCGCGAGGGGCCGCTGGCCTGGGCCAGTGTCACCCTGGCGCACCTGGCCGCCACCGGGGCCGGCGACGAGGCGACCGATGATACGATCATGCGTATGCAGCGCATTGACGGCGTGCGGATCTGCGCCCTGTTCAAGGAGCGTGACGCCGCCACGGTCAAACTCAGCCTGCGTTCGACGCCCGACATTGATGTCTCGGCGATTGCCCAGCGCCTGGGGGGTGGGGGCCACGCCCAGGCCGCCGGGGCCACCCTCCACATGGGCCTGGAGGAGGCCCGGGCCACCGTGCTGCCCTTGCTGCGGGCGAGTCTGGACTAGAAGAGACGCAACATCCCGGGCGGCGCCCCGCCGGCCCCCCCGGGGCGGGTACGCCGTTCCGGGCGGCGGGGATGCGACCGGCGCGGTTGTCCGCGCCCCCCGGCGGCCATCCCGTCCCCCCGCCCGGCGGCCATTCGGCCCCGGGGCGAAACGTAGAGACGGCCCGCCGGGCCGTCTCTACGTCGCCCACGGGGCGGTTACGCCGTTCCGGGCGGCGATGGCCCCCCGGGCGGCGCCCCGCCGGCCCCACCCGGGGCGGATGCGCCGTTCCGGGCGGCGGGGGATGCGTCGGACGCGGCCGGCCGCGCCCGCCGGGCAACTGCCCGCCGGCGCCGGGCGCTCCCGCCCGCTGTCCTCGAAGATGGCCCGCTCCAGGGTTGGCGGGGAGTCGCCCCAGGGGTAGACACGGTACCCACCCGCTTCATCCCAGGCCGCGGCGACCTCCCACTCGGCCTCGGTGGGCAGGCGCAGCGCATGGCCGCCGGCAGCGCATCACGGGCGACGGGAAGAGCAGCGAGGCTGGAGGCGGGGTCCCGGCGGCGAGTTGTCTCAGAACCGCCACGTAGGCCGCGAACCGCCAGCGTCAGAAGACTTCCAGGCAAGAGACATGATGGTTTTCAAAGTACTATTTTTGATGAGCCATAAGGGTCTCATTAGCATAGGAAAAGCCGGCTTGCCCCACATGGATCAATGGTACAATCAGGCTATACCCTCACTGCCCGGGCTCATTCAGGCTATGACCCTCCACGGCTTGCTCAACATTGATAAACCCGCCGGCCCGACCTCCCACGACGTTGTTGCTCGCGTCCGGCGCATGGCGGGCCGCTCCACCCGCGTCGGGCACGCCGGCACGCTCGACCCCATGGCGACCGGGGTGTTGCCCGTGGCCCTGGGCCACGCCACGCGCCTGATCGAGTACCTGGCCGACGCGCGCAAGGGTTACGTGGGCCTGGTGCGCCTGGGGGTGACCACCGCGACCGACGACGCTGAAGGCGAGGTCCTGGCGACCCGCCCCGTACCGCCCCTCGATGACGCGGCGATCGAGGCGGCCGTCGCGCCGCTGCGGGGCGCCATCCTCCAGATACCGCCGGCCTACGCCGCTCTGCGCTACCAGGGTCGCCGGCTCTATGACCTGGCGCGCGCTGGCGCGGCCCCGGAACTGCCGCCGCGCCCCGTGGTCATCTACCGCCTCGACTGGGAACGCGCCGGTCCCGACACGCTGCGTATCGTGGTGGAGTGTGGCAAGGGGGCCTACATCCGCAGCCTGGCGCGCGACATTGGCGTGGCCCTGGGCTGCGGCGCGCACCTGGCGGCGCTGCGGCGCACCTTCGTCGGCCCGTTCCACCTCGATACGGCCCTCCCCCTCGACACCCTCGGCGCCGATCCGGCAAACCTTGTCGCGGCGCTGCTCCCCCCCGAAACTGCCATCGCCGATTGGCCCGCCGTCACCCTCGACGCCGAGCAGGCGCGCCGGGTGGCGAACGGCATGCCCGTGGACCTCCCGGCCCTCGGCGGCGAATGGGCGCGCGCCCACGGCCCCGACGGCGCGCTGCTGGCCGTCCTGCGCCGCAGCGACGACCACTGGCGCCCGGAGAAGGTGTTCCTCGCCTGAGGCATAGCTTACGGTCGGCGTTCCGGCTTCATCCCCGGCGTTGTTGTTCAAAGTTGGGGTAACCCCGCAGACCCGGGAACGAGGGCGTCCCGCCCTCGTCAGGAGTTCGAGGGCAAGATGCCCTCGCTCCCAGAAGAAGTGTGAACACGTACCCGGCGCTCTGGTATTGTCACAGACAGACGGTCATGTTATAATCGCGCATCGTTTGGTGGGGTCCATCTGGCCCGCCGAACTCTATAGCGCTCATCCAGAGGGGCTGAGGGACTGGCCCGATGAAGCCCGGCAACCTCCGCAGCGGCCCGGCAACACCGCCGGCCGAAACGCGGAACGGTGCCAATTCCAGCGGCGGGGCACGCGCATTCGCCGGGAGATGAGAGGAACGAATGCAGCCTCTCGCCGTGCGAGAGGCTTTTCTTGCACTATGGCCGAAGAACTGCAAACAGTCTGGTGGGAGCCGGGGGCCGTGTGCCTGATCGATCAGCGCCGCCTCCCCCACGTCCAGGAGACGGTGCGTTGCGAGGATCTGGCGACGGTGGCCTGGGCAATCAAGGCGATGGTAGTGCGCGGCGCGCCGGCAATCGGCTGCACCGCTGCCTACGGCATGGCCCTGGTGGCCCAGCACAGCCCGGCGACTTCGTCGAGCGACCTCATCGGTGAACTGGAAGCCGCGAAAGCCACCCTCGACGCGCAACGCCCGACCGCGGTCAACCTGGCATGGGCCACGCGCCGCGTGCTCGGCCGGGCGCGGGCCAGCGCCCCCGAGGGGCCGGCGGCGGTGCGCGCCGCGGCGCTGGAC
>JAOACN010000651.1 GCA_026417815.1 Chloroflexaceae bacterium
GGCGTGCTCAACTTCATCACCGGGCACGGGCACATCGTCGGCGCGCGCATGGTCGAACATCCGCGCACGCGCTTCATCTCGTTCACCGGATCGCGCGACGTCGGCCTGCAAATCAACGAGAGAGCGGCGCGCATCGCGCCAGGGCAAAAATGGATCAAGCGCGCCATCCTGGAGATGGGCGGCAAGGATGCCACGGTGGTGGACGAAACCGCCGATCTGGACGCTGCTGCCGCCGGGATCGTCGCCGGGGCCTTTGGCTTTCAGGGCCAGAAGTGCAGCGCATGTTCGCGGGCCATCGTGGTCGAGGAGGTCTACGAGCAGGTGTTGCAGCGGGTGATTGAGCGCACCCGCGCCCTGCGTCTCGGCAACCCGGCCCAGCCCGAAACCGATGTGGGGGCGGTGATTGACCAGCGGGCCTTCAATACCATCAGCGAATACATCGCCATTGGCCAGGAAGAAGGCCGGCTGGTGGCGGGCGGCGAGGTGGTGGACCACGAGTTGCTCAAGGACGGGGGCTACTTCATCAATCCCACCGTGTTTGCCGATGTGCCCCACGAGGCCCGCATCAGCCAGGAGGAGATCTTCGGCCCGGTGCTGGCCTTTACCCGGGCGCGCAATTTCGACGAGGCCCTGGCCCTCGCCAACGGCACCGAGTACGGGCTGACCGGCTCACTCTACTCGCGCTCGCTCGAACGGCTGGAGCGCGCCCGCGAGGAGTTCCACGTGGGCAATCTTTACCTCAACCGCAAGGGGACCGGCGCGCTGGTTGGGGTCCATCCCTTCGGCGGCTTCAACATGTCGGGCACCGACAGCAAAGCCGGCGGGCCGGATTACCTGCATCTCTTCACCCAGCCGAAGGCGATCGCCGAGAAGCTGTAGTCTTGTAGTAGTCGCTGCTCCTGCGAAACACTCGCAGTCCGGGGCTTACTCCGTTGCATCGGCTGGGAGGTCTGGAAGGGCGCGGCCCCGCAAGGACTCTCATGGCTTACGTTCCCAGCACCTGTCCTGCCAGGTAATCAGCGATGGCGTAGACATTGGCGTAGTACTCGTTACTGAGCACGATCACCGTGACCCCCTGGTCGGGGTAGCGTCCGAACCAGGTGGCGGCGCCGCTCATCGAGCCAGGGTGATAGACCAGGCGGTGCGGCCCGCGCTGCTCGATCTTCCAGCCCAGGCCGTAGCCGCCGTGACCGGGGGTGGTCATGCGCGCCGCCAGGTCAGGAGGCAGCACCCGACCGGCGTCGAGGGCCTGGGCCAGTTTGAAGAGATCCTCAACGCTGGAGTAGAGATCGCCAGCGGCGAAGAGGTTGCTCACATTGAGGGGAATATCGAGTTGCCCTCCGGCGTAGCCGCGGGTGCCGTTGAGCGGGCCGAAGTCGCCAGGGTCGAGACCCGTATCCTGCATACCGAGGGGTTGAAACAACTCGCGGCGCAGAAACTCCTCGTAGCTCGCGCCCGCGACCTGCTCGATCAGCCGGCCCAGGACGACGTAGTTCGAGTTGGTGTAGTGGTACAGCGTGCCGGGAACGAAGCCGAGCGGCAGGTCGCGAAAGCGAGCGATGGTTTGATCCGGGGTGGATGGTAACAGTTCCAACTCGGCAAACTCAGCAAAATCGGTGTAGTTTGCCAGACCGGAGGAGTGGCTGAGGAGATGGGCCACCGTGATTGGCCCCCAGGCCGGCGGGCAGTTATCGAGGTACGCGCAGACTGAAGCGTCGAGATCCAGCTTGCCGGTCGCCGCCAGGCGCAGCACGCCGAGGGCGGTGAGCGGCTTGGTCACCGAGGCCAGGCGGTAGCGGGTGTTTGCCGTGGCGGGGATACCCTCCTCGCGGTTGGCCATTCCATAGCCCCGGCTCAGCAGGACGCGCCCCCTGGCCGCCACCAGCACCGAGCCGCTAAACGCGCCCTGCTGCGCCAGCGAAGCCAGGTACGCATCCATCTGCGCGGCGCGGGCGAGCAGGTCCGGCGCCGGGGGCGCGCCAGCGCCGGTACGGGCCGGGGCCAGCACCGCGGCCAGCGGCGGAGCGGCGGGCGGCTCCAGGGCGGGGGTCGCAGCCGGCCCCGAGGCGGGGGTGACGGTAGGCAAGACGGTAGGTCCGAGGATAGTGGTCGGAGC
>JAOACN010000677.1 GCA_026417815.1 Chloroflexaceae bacterium
CCACCTCTGGAGTGAGCAGGGTATGGTAGTATTCAATCGCCGTAGGCAGGCTCATAAGACTATCCAATCATCTGGCTCCAGGGGTACTCGGCGGGCGTCTGGCGGCCTTGCAGGGCCAGTTCGATGGTAAAATCAGCCATGGTCTTCACCACCCAGTCGAAGTAGTAGGGAGGGAGAGAGTTTACGTCAAAATCGGGGGCGGGATTGGTAAAATCAATCGCGTAGGGCACGCCCCCCTTGAGCGCGAACTCGACCGTGTTCATATCGTAGCCCAGAGCCTGGTTGATACGCAGCGCATACTCGGTGACCTGGCGTCCCTCGTCCGGCGTCAGGTAATGGTCATCGCGGAAATAGCGATGGGGCCAGGGGGCGTTAGCGTCGAACTTGATGGTCATAATGTGCCGGCGCCCGATCACGATACAGCGCACATACTTTTCCCAGGCGATATACTCCTGGAGCATCATACACTCGGTGCCGGTCTCATTGTAGGCGCGCCAGAGTTCTTCAAAGCTGTGGACCTTATAGACCTGTTTGAAACCGCCGCCCCAGGCCGGCTTGAGGATCACGGGAAAGCCGCCAACATACTCAACGTGCTCTTTCCAGGGCAGGGGGTAGCGCAGGTTCCGCAACGACTCCTCAACCACGCCCTCGATGTAGGAGTGCGAGGGCAAGGCGATGGTCCGGGGATGGGGGATGCCGAGCCGGGTGCAGAGACTGGCGCCGAAGAACTTATCATCGGCGCTCCACCAGAAGGGGTTGTTCACCACCCGCGTGCCTGAAAGGGCCGCGGTTTTCAGAAAGGTTCGATAGTACGGAATCTCATGGCTAATACGATCCACAATGACATCGTATTCGCAAGGTTCG
This sequence comes from Chloroflexaceae bacterium, assembly GCA_026417815.1. Classification (GTDB taxonomy): domain Bacteria; phylum Chloroflexota; class Chloroflexia; order Chloroflexales; family Chloroflexaceae; genus JACAEO01. Next base: position 865 of record JAOACN010000677.1, read on the forward strand.
GCCATGCGCGTGCCGCCGAGCTTGACGAATTCGGCAATAACGCCAGCTTTTCGCCGGTTCACCTCCTCGATGAACGCAGGAGGCCAGGACCACTCGCGACCTACGATAACGCCAATCTTCCTGGTATCCACAGCGATTCCTGCCATGAGAGCAACGGCCGCCCCACCGGCGCGCCATTTCGAGTTTGCCCGTGCGTAGCCGGGATTGTACCATAGCTCCGCTATCGCGAGCGAAACCGCGTCGTAGGAGAGAAGGGCATGAACAATCATCCCCTGGTGCGCCTGATCCGCCTGACCGTTGACAAATACCAGCGTGATCGCGTCGGTGACATGGCCGCGGCGGTGGCCTACTTCGCGATTTTCTCGATCTTCCCGATGCTGCTGGTGGTAATCAGCATCGTTGGATTCGTGGTTGACCCGCAGCAACTGAACGTGCAAACACTCCTCCTGCAAGTCGTCGGATCGGCGGAGATCGCCGAGTTGATCAGCCAGACCCTGAGCCACTTTTCCGAAACCCGCGTGGGCACGGGGTTACTGGGCATCGGGACGCTGCTCTTTGCCGCCACCGGGCTGTTGGGCGCGTTGAGTCGATTCATGCAGCAGATCTGGCACGTGCAACCCAACGCGAATGGGGGCGGTTTGAAGACCGCGGTGGTCACTATGGTGATGGGCCGCCTGACCTTGTTCGCGCTGCTGCTGGGCGTAGCGGCGCTCATTCTCGTCGCCGTGCTGGGCAACCTGGCCCTCTCGCTGTTGACGGCTTACACCGACTGGCTGCCGCTCAACAGGCTGCTGGTGCAGGTGGCCCAGACCGCGTTGTTCGTCGCCTTGCTGACCGTTGGCTTCGCGACGCTCTACAAAGTGCTGGCCAGCCCGCTGGCACGTTGGGGTGACGTCTGGCCGGCGGCCCTGGTCGCGGCGATCGCCTTCACCGTGCTCCAGCGCCTGGCGGAGTTCATTTTCGCGCGGGTCAACTTCTCGTCCTTCGGGGTGCTGGCAGCCGCGATGACCCTCTTGCTGTGGATCTTCATCTCGGCGCAGATCCTGCTGTTCGGCGGTGAACTGTCATACGCCTGGAGCCAGGTGTTCGGCAGCCAGCGCGAAGGCGCGCCAGTGTCGGCGGAGGCGCGGGTGTGAACGAGAGATGGCCCGGCGGGCCAGCATAGAGACGGCCCGGCGGCGTGGACGTTATGGGCCTTTGACGCTGCCCAACCCTGATGCTACAATGCCAGGACGGGCATACGCGATTTTCGATTGTAGCTTCTGGATTGCGGATTGGGCACAGGCAGCTTTGTCACCCAGAACATCATTCACATAAGCTCTACTTTGTTACCTTGCCCCTGGCAGGGTTGCGGGGGTCTGCACCCCTCCGAACCTCCTCGCAGCAGAAGCCGCGGCAAGTGACAAAGCAGAGATACGTAGGCGGTGAACGAAGTTTTTCGCGAAACTCCCACCCCCTCCCCGCTGGGGGAGGGCGCCCGGCGCCTCCCCCCAACGGGGGGAGGCTGGAAGGGGGGCGGAAATGCAAGGAAACTCCGTTCACAGACCAGTAAGCTCCTAGATGGATATCCTGAGCGGAAAGAAGTTGCTCCTGGGGGTCTGCGGCAGCATCGCGGCCTACAAAGTGGCCCAGCTGGCGCGTGACCTGACCCTTGCCGGGGCGCAGGTTGACGTGGTGCTGACCGCGGCAGCGGAGCGTTTCGTCGGCGCGGCAACCTTTCAGGCCCTCACCGGGCGAGCAGTGCTCAGCGATATGTGGGAACTACCCGAGGACGGGGTGATCGGCCACGTGAGCCTGGGCGCGCAGGCCGACGCGGTGATCGTCGCGCCGGCCACTGCCCACACCATCGCGCGGATCGCCGCGGGTATGGCCGATGATCTCCTGACCACGACGATCCTGGCCGCCACCGGGCCGGTGCTCATCGCCCCGGCGATGAACCCGCTGATGTACGCCAATCCCGCCACCCAGGCCAACGTCGCCACCCTCCGCGCCAGGGGCTACACCGTGCTGGAGCCGGAAGAGGGCCGTATGGCCGAGCACGTCTCGGGCAAAGGACGCCTGCCCGAACCGGCCACCCTCGAAGGCGAGATCCGGGCGCTGCTGGGGCGCCACAGCGGGCCGCTGCGCGGGCAGCGGGTGGTGGTGACCGCGGGCGGCACCCGCGAGCCGATCGATCCGGTGCGCTTCGTCGGCAACCGCTCCTCGGGGCAGATGGGTTATGCCCTGGCCGCTCGCGCGCGCGACCTGGGGGCAAGCGTGACGCTAGTCAGCGGTCCCACGGCCCTGCCCGCTCCGGCGGCGGTGAACGTGGTGCAGGTCGAAACGGCCCTGCAG
>JAOACN010000700.1 GCA_026417815.1 Chloroflexaceae bacterium
CATCGCCATAGGCCCGCACCAGGCCTCCCGTGCCCAGCAGCGCGCCGCCGAAGTAGCGCGTCACTACCACGACCACATCGCCAAGGCCCGACCCGCGTAGCACGGCCAGCATCGGGCGGCCGGCCGTGCCCGCCGGTTCGCCGTCATCGCTCATCCCGGCGATCACACTCGCCCCATGGCCAGCCAGAAAGGCGTAGCAGTGATGGCTGGCGCCCGGCAATTCCTGCCGGATCGCGGCGATAAAGGCCTTCGCCGCCTCCACGTCGGGCGCCGGTCCCGCCGTTGCGACAAACCGCGAATTGAGGACCAGCAGTTCGGCGCGCGCTCTGCCGGCCGGAATGGGGTACCGTGAGGTCATCCGGCGCTTGTTCCGGATCCTTCCAGGCTTCATCTGCCGCAATGCCCATCCAGTATACTACTATACTGATCCGGGTGCGGGGAAACCCGGGGCCGATGCAGCGTCGCCAGGCGCGCCGGAACCTCCCCACCCCACCCCCCGTCTGACGTGAAAAGACGTCCGGGACGGGAGGGTTTGGGAGGGCGTAGCCCTCCCAGGAAACTCGATATGCTATGCGCGCGGCGCGCGCAAAAGATGAAGGGAACAGCCATGCCGGTACTTGCTACGTTCTCGGTTGTGGCCCGCGATCCCGCGAATGGCGACCTGGGCGTCGCCGTGCAATCGAAATTCCTGGCCGTTGGATCGGTTGTGCCCTGGGCGCGCGCTGGCGCGGGCGCCCTGGCGACCCAGGCGCTGGCCAACATCCGCTACGGCCCCGACGGGCTGGCCCTCATGGCCGAGGGCCTCGGAGCCGCCGAAACGCTGGCTCGTCTGCTACAGGAGGACCCTGGCCGCGACCAGCGCCAGGTGGGCCTGGTTGATGCCCGCGGCGGCGTGGCGGCCTACACGGGCTCGGCCTGTATGCCCTGGGCCGGCCACCGCCTCGGCGCGGGCTATGTCGTACTGGGCAACATCCTCGCCGGGCCGCGGGTTGTCGAGGCGATGGCCGAGCGTTTCGAGACCGCGGGGGGCGAACTGGCCGAGCGGTTGGTGCTGGCTCTGACCGCCGGCGAGGCGGCCGGCGGCGACCGGCGCGGTCGCCAGTCGGCGGCGCTCTACGTCGCGCGCGCGGGTGGCGCCTACGGCGGCAACTTCGACCGCTACGTTGATCTGCGGGTGGATGACCATCCCGATCCGCTCGCCGAACTGGAACGGCTGCTGCGCCTCCACCGTTTTTACCTCACCGCTCCGGATCCGGCCACCCTCGTTCCCCTCACGCCCGAACTGACCCGCGAGATCCAGCTCTTGCTCAACACCGTGGGCTACTACAGCGGCCCGGCTGATGGCAACTTCGAGGCCCTCACCCGCACCGCCCTCGAAACCTACGGCGGGATCGAAAACCTGGAGATGCGCCTCACCGGCCTCGACCGGGGGCTGATCGATCCTCTTGTTGTCGACTACCTGCGCCGGCAGCGCAACCAGCGCCCCGGAGGCGCCTGAGCAGCCGGGAGGGCTGCGCCCGGGGCCGATGCAGCGTCCGCCGCCTGCGACGTAGTCTGTGAACGAAGTTTCCTTGCATGTCCGCCCCCCTCCCAACCTCCCCCCGTTGGGAGGAGGCGCCGGATTCCCTCTCCAAGCGGGGGAGGTTTAGGGAGGGGGCGGAGTTACCGAAAGATATAGTTTACAGAGAACTTAGCCCCGGGGCGGCGCATTCCTACCTTCTGCATCCATCGGGTATAATGCACCTTGCAGCCCTGATGTGAACATAGGCGGGTGGCGGGTAGGGCCGCAGCGCGCTGCGGCCCTACGGGGCCGGTTTGCATCGCGGCGGTGTGCGCCCCGCGCATGTGGCCTGATGTGAACATCGGCGGGTAGGGCCGCAGCGCGCCGTACGGGGGCCGGTTTGCATCGCGGCGGTATGCGCCTGCGGCCCCCACGACATCACCCGTTCCGGCGCGGCTTCGCGGCGCGCCGGAACGGGGTCCCGGAAACGTCTCGTTGTAATCGGATGCGTGAAGTCTCAAGGAGGAGCGTATGCTGGTTGAAGCCCTGGGCCAGGCCATGCTGCTGGGGATGCACATCCCCGATGGCTTTCTCTCCGCGCCAGTGGCCCTGCTGTGGTGGGTGCTGACCATCGCCGCCCTGGCCCTCGCCGTGCAGCGGGTGCAGGGGTTCGATGAACGCCGGGTTCCCCTGGTGGGGGTGATGGCGGCCTTCATCTTTGCTGCTCAGATGCTCAACTTCCCCGTGCTCGGCGGCACCTCCGGGCACCTCCTCGGCGGCGCGCTCGCGGCGCTGCTGCTTGGCCCCTGGGCGGGGATGCTGGTGATGGCCTGCGTGATCGCGCTTCAGGCGCTGCTCTTTCAGGATGGCGGCCTCCTGGCCCTGGGCGCGAACGTGTTCAACATGGGCGTGGCCACGGCCCTGGTGGGCCATGGCGTGGGCATGCCCCTGATCCGCGCCGCCGGCGGCAAGCCCTGGGGCCTGATCGTTGCCGGGTTCGTGGCCGCCTGGCTCTCGGTCATGGTCGCCGCCTTCCTCACCTCGCTGCAACTGGCGCTGTCGGGCCTCTCCGCCGCGGTGGTCTTCCCCGCCATGCTCTTTGTCCACGCCTTCATCGGGATCGGCGAGGGGCTGATCACCGTCGCCGCCCTGGCCTTCGTCGCCACCACGCGGCCCGATCTCGTG
>JAOACN010000728.1 GCA_026417815.1 Chloroflexaceae bacterium
GTTGGAGCAGATGCAAGCCACCTTCGGCCCGGCCACGCCCCCGGCGGTCACTGCCGGTCTGGCCGAGGCCCGCGAGGCCCTGACCCGTGCCGAGACCGAACTTGCCGCGCTTGAGGCCCCCCCTCCCGCCGTTGATCCCGCCGAGGTGCGCCGGCTCCAGGAGGAAATCGCGCGCCAGCAGCAGATCATCGCCCAGTTGGAGCAGATGCAGGCCACCTTCGGCCCGGCCACGCCCCCGGCGGTCACCACCGGTCTGGCCGAGGCCCGCGAGGCCCTGGCCCGCGCCGAAGCGGCCCTCGCCGCGCTGGGGGCAACCCCTGCCCCCGCCGCCCCTGCGCCAGTGGTCGCGGCGCCGCCTCCGCCTCCGCCGACCCCCACCGGCCCGCGCCTGGTCGTCGAAGAGAGTGGTGCGGTCTTGCCCCTGCCCCTGGACAAAACCGAGATCATCATCGGCCGTGAAGATCCTGTGAGCAACATCTTCCCCGAAATCGATCTCACCCCTTACGGCGGCGAGATGGGCGGCGTGAGCCGCCAGCACGCCCGCCTGAGCCGCGCTGGCGGGCAGTGGACGATCACTGATCTCAACAGCACCAACTACACCCGGCTCAACGGCGCGCGCCTGGAGCCGAATGTCCCTACCCCCATCAGCGATGGCGCCCGTGTGCAGTTCGGGCGGGTCGTGGTCATCGTGCATCTCATCTGAGATGCCTGCGGGAGGGTCTGGGAGGGCCCGGCCCTCCCAGGAACTTCCTTTTTCATTTCGTTGGATGCCGTGAAGTTACGGCGGTTGGAGGGGCGTGGGGAAACCCAGGTTTCCCCGCGCCCCTCCCTTACCCTCCCCCGCCGGACGAGGGAATCAGGCGCCTCCCCCGCCGGGGGGAGGCTGGGAGGAGGGCTGATCCCGGCGAGCGGTAACGCGCCTGTGACACTATCTCTTCTGACCTTCACTCCTCATCTCCCCGGCAAGGCAAACCACACTGTCGTGCCCTGGCCGGGCGCGCTGTTCGCCCCGATCTGCCCGCCCATCGCCGTGATCAGCGCCTTCGCGATCGACAGACCCAGCCCGGCGTTGCCGCTGGCCCGTCCGCGGGCCGGGTCAACCCGGTAGAAGCGCTCGAAGATGTGCGGCAGATGCTCCGCCGCGATCCCGCTCCCCGTATCGGTTACCCTGAAGCGCACCTCGCGGCCCTGGGGTGTGGCCGCAAGCGTAATCCTCCCGCCGGACGGCGTGTGCCGCAGGGCGTTGTCGAGCATGATCAACAGCACCTGCCGCAGCCGGTCCGCATCGGCGCAAACCGTTCCGTTCGCCTCCTCCAGCGTCACGGTCACGCCTCGTTCCGCGCCAAGGCGCGCCACCTGGCGCTGAATCTCGGCCAGAAAAGGCGCGACGTCCACCGGCGCGAGGGTCAGTGGCAACTGGCCGCTGTCGAGCCGCGACAGCGTGAGCAGGTCATCCACCAGCCGCCGCATATGATCGCTCTCGGCGAGCACGTCGCCGAGCAACTCCCGCTGGTCGGCGTCCTCGGGCCTGACGTTGCGTAGCGCGACCTCGGCGCTGGCGCGGATCAGCGTCAGCGGGGTACGCAGTTCGTGGCTGGCGCTGGCAATGAACCGCTGCTGGCGCTCCCAGGCCGCCTGCGCCGGGCGCAACGCCCGCCCCGCCAGCCACCAGCTCGCTCCACCCAGCAACACCATGCTCAGGCTGCCCAGGACGAGCAAACCCAGGGCCAGTTGCCAGAGTACCCGATCCTGGTCGCTCAGCACCCGCCCCAGTTGCAGCGCCGCCGGCCCATCGGGGCGCGTCAGGCGGTAGGTCAGCAGGCGCACCCGCTGCCCGTCGCTCAGGCTCACCGTGCGCTGGTCGCTGCCCTGGCTCAACGCCGCCTCCAGGGCCTGCCGATCCGGGCTGAGCGGCGCCGTGGTCGGGTTGGGGTCAAAGAGCAGCGCGCCCGTTGCGTCGAGCGGCAGCACGAAGATCGCCGCCAGTTCGCCGTCATAGGCCAGCGGCGTCGTTGTCGCCGGGGGCGTCGGCAGGGGTGTCCCTTCCTCGCGGCGCCGCTTCTCCCCCTCGGCGGCAAGGATGGCCCCGCTGGACCGCTCCACGATCACCTCCGCCCCATCGGCGAAGCGCACCTCGTACACCTCCCGGCCGTTTTTCTCCTCGCGCTCGACTCGCTCGGGAACGCCGCCGCCGCGATGGGCCACCGCTCGCGCCATGGCCTCGGCTTCTGAAATCGGCCCCGCGGCCCGATAGGGCAACAGACCCGGCTCGTCGCGGATGAGCGACCAGTCCCGGTCTGCCGAGACCAGATCGGCGGGCAGGGGCGCGTTGAGGGCGTGAAACTCGTGGGCCATTTTGTGCCGCAGGGCCAGGTCGGTTACCTGCTGGAAGTAGCGCGCTACTACCAGATAGCTTCCGCCACCCACCAGCGCCACCAGCACCAGCGCTGCCAGGGTATAGAGCAAGGTCAGTTGGAGCCGCAAACCTCTAAACATCGGGCGCCTCCAGCCGGTAGCCCACGCCGCGCACCGTCACGATCGGATCGCGCTCTCCTGGTCCGTTCAACTTGCGTCGCAGATAGGAAATATACACATCAACCATTTGTGGCTGCACATCGTGTTCATATGACCAGACATAATCCAGGATCTGCTGGCGGGTCAGGGTCTGGCCCTGGTGACGGATCAAGTACTCCAGCAGGTTCCACTCGGTAGGCGTCAGGTCGAGCGCGCGGGTGTTGCGGCGCGCCGTGTGCCCGCGGAGGTCGAGCACGATCGCGCCCGCGCGCAACTCCTGGGTATCGGCGCCATGCGGGGCAAAACGGCGGCTGAGGGCCCGCACCCGGGCCAGTAACTCTTCAAAGGCGAACGGCTTGACCAGGTAATCATCCGCCCCGCTATCCAGGCCGGCGACCCGATCCTCAATCTGGCCGCGCGCCGTCAGCAACAGCAGCGCGGTGGGAAGGCGCGCCAGGCGCACTGCACGGCAGATTGCCGGCCCATCCCGTCCGGGCAGCATCCAGTCAATAATCGCCACATCATAGTTGCCGCGCAGGGCCAGATCCAGCCCCGTGTCGCCATCGTGGGCCACATCCACCTGGTAGTGGGCCTCCCCCAGCACCCGGGCAACCAGCCGGGCTAGCCGTTGATCATCTTCTATCACCAGCACACGCATCGCCGTCTTCCATCCTTCCGCCTGGCTCGGGACCGCCAGGTGCCTCGCGCACGGGAGGCCCGGAGGGGCGAAGCCCCTCAAAGTCCGGTTCCGGTGCGGCTTCACCGGGCCGCACCGGAACGGGAAATCCTGCGGCCTCCGCCACCCCCGCCGAGACCAAGTCTCGTTGTGACATTAGCATACCCGATCAAGATTGGAAAAAGATTGGAACATTGAACGGGTCTTCCAAGGAAGTTCCAAAACCTATCCGGTACCTTACGTACCGACACTTCTCCGTTCAGGGGAAGCTCGGAGGGGCAAAGCCCCCCGCAAACCCGGTTCCGGTGCGGCGCGGTGAAGCCGCACCAGAACGGGGGCCGCAGGCCCCCATAATCCTTGCCAGGACACCGTGTTGTTGTAGTTAAGGAGGAATCCACCCATGAGTCAGCGTCTTGCCCTGGTCATCGCCGCTGCCGTGACCGCGTTCATTCTGGTTGTCGTGGGCGCGTTGAGCGTCTATCTGAGTGCCGCTACCAGCCAGACGGCGAGCGCGCTCCCGGCGAGTGCTGCCACCGCGACCCCCGCGCCTGCCACCGCTACCCTCGACCCCACCGTGGAGGCGCTGCTGCGCGAGCGCGAAGCCGCCTACCAGGCGGCCCTGGCCGAAGCCAATGCGCGCCTGGAGGCCGCCAATGCCCAGATTGCCAGCGCCAATCAACAACTCGCCAGTGCCACTCAGGCTCAGACATCCAGCAACGTATCCGGGAGCACGGTCTCGGTCGCGGCGCCAGCCGCCGTCGCGGCGATCGGCGAGCAACAGGCTATCGCCATAGCGCAACGCTACTACGGCGGCCAGGTCGTCGCCGTTGAACGCGAGACCGAGCACGGCGCGCTGGTCTACGACGTGAAGTTCAGCGACCGGAGCTCCGTCTACGTTGACGCGGCCACCGGCCAGGTTGTCTACGCCAGGATAGCCGCTGGCGGCGATGGCGACGACCGGTTCCAGGGCGAGCGCCACGATGAGCACGATGACTGATACCTGGCCGTGGCTTCCCCCGGCACACCCACCGGCAGGAGGGCGTGGGGAACCCCGGGTTCCCCACTGGCCCGCCGGTGTTGGGGCGCGTGCCGCCCTGGCGGGCCGGGGCACGGCAAAGGCCGGGTTCCCCCCGCCAGCAAGTGCCGGGAGGGGCGTGGGGAAGCTCAGATTCCCCTATTCTAAGATTAGAAAAGGAGTCTAAATAATGACCAGAGAACGGCATCCCGCCCGTGCCACAGGCGTCCCTGCGGTCAAGGCGCTGATCACCGTCGCCTCCCTCGCTGGCGTCCTGGCAGGCTGGGCCTTCCTGAGCGCCCCGCCGCCCGCTACGGCGCTCTCCGTTGCGTCCACGGGCGCTACGGCGCAGACCGCTCCGCCCCCGGCGTGGTTGCTGAGCGAACCGCAGATTCCCACGTTGCCGCCCGTGGCCACGGTACGGTCACTGCCAGCGGCAGCCACCCCGCCGCTGATTGCGTCGAATGCAGCCCCGGCGGTCGGCCAGGCAACCTCCGCGGGCCTGCCAGGCGCCTCTGCGGTCCAACCTGCGCCTATCACAGTGACCCGTTCGTCGCGCTGATTATGGCTGCGCCTCACCGCGACGGGAATGAGAAAGGACGTTTCCTGGAGGGCGCAGCCCTCCAGGACCCTCCCACGGGGAGGGGCGCGGGGAAATCCCCGGAAGACGTGGTCCTCCCGATCCTCCCACGGGCAGGGGCATGGGGAAACCTGGTTTCTCCCGTAGCTCTCCTTTGTCACTTACCGCGGCTTCCGCTGGGAGGAGGTTCGGAGGGGCCGCAGGCCCCCGCAACCCCCGCCAGGGGCAACGTGACAACGTAGAATGAGCAAGCCTGAGTGTCACCTATGCTCACCCACACCTTCCGCGCCATGGGCAGCCAGATCCTGGCCGTGATCGAGGCGCCCGTCGCCATCGCCCAACCGGCTCTGGCGGGCCTCCGCGAAGTTTTCGCGAGCTGGGAGGCAATTCTCAGCCGCTTCCGGCCCGACAGCGAGTTGAGCCTTCTGAACAACTCCCAACGCGAGTGGCTCGCCGTCAGCCCCACGCTGGCCGAAGTTATCGCTCTGGCCCTGCGCGGCGCCGCGATGACCGGCGGCCTGGTGACGCCGCTGGTGCTGGAGGCGTTGGAACACGCTGGCTACGACCGCGACTTTACCCGCATTGCCGACGGGGCCTTGCCCGCGGCCGCGTTGCCTGTCCACCCGGTCGCTGACTGGCGCTGCATCAGCGTGGATCCGCTACACGGCAGCGTGAGTCGCCCGTCTGGAATGCGTCTCGACCTGGGGGGCGTGGCCAAGGGGTGGGCCGCCGAACGAGCCGCGCGCCTGATCGCCCACCATGGGCCGGCCCTGGTTGATGTCGGCGGCGACATCGCCGTCAGCGGCCCGCGCCGCGACGGCGCCGCCTGGCCCATCGGCGTGCAGGACCCCCGTGGCGGCGCCGATCCCCTGGCCGTCCTGCTGATCGCCTCCGGCGGCGTGGCAACCTCCGGGCGCGATTACCGGCGCTGGCGCCAGGGTCACGTCGAGCGCCATCACATCATCGATCCGCGTGCCGGCGTACCCGCCGAGACCGACCTGCTCAGCGTGACCGTGGTGGCCCGAAGCGTTACCGACGCCGAGATCGCCGCCAAAGCCGCGCTGATCCTGGGAAGCGTCGCCGGCCTGTCCTGGCTGCATGCGCGCCCCTGGCTGGCCGGCCTCCTGGTTCGCGACGATGGCGCCGTGTTGCACACCCCGACGCTCGAGTCGTTTTTATGGAAGCGAGCGTAGCTGAAGGACCGGGGTATGGAGAAATCCGGGTTGCCCGGACCCTCCAACCAGCGTCCGTTTTCCGGAGCCCTCCCATCGGGCCGGGGCGTGGGGAAACCCGGGTTCCTCACACCCGCGTGGCAGGGTCGCAATTCGCCGGCCCGCAGCGGGCAGGGGCATGGGGAAACCCGGTTTCCCCACACCCTCGAAGCAGAGTTGCGATTCACCGGTTCTGTAGCGGGCCGGGGCGTGGGGAAACCCGGGTTCCCCATTCCTCTCCAGTCGCCCGGTTTTGCATCAGTTCAGGAGCATGACCATGACCAACGATAAAGCCGCTCGCCTGGCCGCCATTCGCGCGGCCAATGCCGCCAGGCAGAACCCGACGTCCGACGCGCCCGCGACGGCGCAACCACCAGCCGTGGCCACCCCCGCAGCGTCGCAGGAGACCGACGATACCTTGCCTCCCGCCATGGCTCTGCCAGCCTTGCTCAGCATCCTTGCTGCTGCGATTGCCGGGGCCCTCGGCGCCGTCTTCGTCCTGCCCGCCTGGCTCCCCGCCCTGAGCGCCTCCCTGCTGGGAGATGCGCCGCACGCCTACTGGTACCTGGCTCGCAGCAGCGCCATCGTCGCCTACATTCTGCTCTGGCTCAGCATGGTCGCCGGCCTGCTGATGACCAGCAAGCTTGCCCGTCTCTGGCCGGGCGGCCCTGTCGCCTTCGACCTCCACCAGCACGCCAGCTTGCTGGGGCTGGCCTTTGCCCTGTTTCACGCCCTCATCCTGCTCGGTGACCGCTACATCCAGGCTGACCTGCGCCAGATTCTGGTTCCTTTCGCTTACGCCAGCCATCAACCCCTCTGGGTTGGTCTGGGCCAGATCGGGTTGTACCTCCTGGCCCTGGTTGGTCTCAGCTTCTACGTGAAGTCGTGGCTCGGGCGCGGCGCCTGGCGGCTCATCCACTTCTTGAGCTTCGCCCTCTTCGCCCTGGCCTTGCTGCACGGCATCTTTAGCGGCAGCGACACCGCCAACCCCTGGATCCAGGGCCTCTACTGGGCCACCGGCGGCAGCGTGCTGTTTCTCCTGTGCTATCGCATACTCAGGAGCGGTGCAAACCTACGTTCCCATCCCGGAGGGGCGCGGCGCGGCGCAACCTCCCCACGCCCCCCGGCGCCACCCGCAACCGGCGCGCGCCCCGTCGAAGCCACGCCAGGTCTGCCGCCGGGGGCGGAATAACGAGAGAAGCCTCTTCATTGAGCGAGGGTGTGGGGAAACCTGGTTTCCCCACACCCTGTCAATCGAACGCCGGCGGCGCTCCGCCCGGAGGCGCTCCTGCCGTGGACCTTCTTGCGCACCCCTCTCGTAACCACTATGCTCGCTTGACAACCTGACGCCGATCCGGTACATTTACTCCACTTTCCCCAGCATGTGTGACGAGCGACCGCGACTCCTTCAACGCAGCAGGTCGGCATAGTTTTGCCACGGTCGCATGCTGCCTCAACACGCTGCCGCCTATGTGGCGGCCTCGCAGTGTTGCTTCCAGCCTGCGGCTTGCGTAGCGCCACGCGCCGATCACGGTATCGCGCGTTACGGCTATGCGTCGGTCCAGGTTTGAGCATTGGCTTCCGTTGGTGCGTGGCATTGTGGGAGGAGTTCGGTCATGGCTGAGAATCCGCAGGCGCTTGGCGGAAAGGCACAGGTTGATATCGGAGGAGTGACCTACGAGCAGGTCGGCGCGGAGTATCTGGCCCAACGCCGCTTGCGCAAAAGTGCTGGCTGGGTGCTGTTGTGGGCCCTTGGGGTTGGCGCGGTTATCTCGGGCGATTTCTTTGGCTGGAACTATGGTCTGTCGGCGGGCGGATTCGGTGGTCTGTTGCTTGCCACATTCGTCGTGGCCGTTATGTACCTTTGTATGGTCTATTCGATCGCCGAGCTCTCCGCTGCCCTGCCGCACGCCGGCGGTTTCTACTCCTTTACCCGCAATGCCTTCGGACCGACCCTTGGGTTCGTCAACGGAGTGGCTGATATTATCGAATATGTTGTCACTCCTGCCGTGATTGTCACCTCCATCGCCGCTTACATGCAGACCATTTTCTCCTTCGTGCCGCTCTACGTCTGGTGGGTGGTCTTCTATGCCGTCTTCGTCGGTATCAACGTGCTGGGCACCGCCCTTACCTTGCGGGTGGGCCTGATCGTTACCCTTCTGGCCATCGGTACGCTGGTGGTGTTCTACATCGGCGCAGTGGTCTCAGGGGCATTTAGCTGGGACCTGGTCTTCAACATCGCGCCCACATCGGGGAACAGTGCGTTCCTCCCCTTCGGCTGGTACGGCGTGTTCGCGGCCCTGCCGTTCGCCATCTGGTTCTATCTGGCGATTGAGCAACTCCCTCTGGCGGCTGAGGAAAGCCATGATGTCGTGCGCGATATTCCCAAGGCGCTGATCTGGGGTCTGCTCACGTTGCTGGTGCTTTCGCTGCTGACCCTGGTGCTCAACTCCGGTGTGGGCGGCGGCGCTGCCGAGGTCGGCGAGTCGGCGGCGCCCCTGGAGATTGGCTTCCGCGCCATCTTCGGCTCGGGCGCCACTACCGTCGTGTTGACCCTGGTGGCCCTCACCGGCCTGGTAGCCAGTTTTCATACAATCATCTACGCCTATGGGCGTGTACTCTTCTCCCTCTCACGCGCCGGCTACATTCCACGCTGGATCTCCGTGACCGGCGCGCGCCATACGCCCGCGCGCGCGCTCATCCTCGGCGGTGTGGTCGGTCTGGTGCTGGCCCTGTTGATCGATCTCCTTGGCAGTGGCAGCAGCGTCGGCGCGGCCCTTCTGACCATGAGCGTCTTCGGCGCGGTGATTTCCTACGCGCTGGTTATGCTCTCCTACATCAAGCTGGCCATCACCCGTCCCAACCTGCACCGTCCCTACAAGAGCCCCCTTGGGGTGCCGGGCGCGGTGGTCGGCACGGTCCTGGCCGTTCTCTCCCTCTTCGCCACCATGGCGATCGAGGATAACCGGCCCGGCGTGATTGGCACGGCGATCTTCATGGCGGTCATGGTGGCCTACTACTTCCTCTACAGCCGCAAGCGCCTCGTCGCCCAGGCGCCCGAGGAAGAAGCCGCGCTGATCGCTGAGGCCGAACGCGAACTCAAACACCTGTGAGAGTTTGCCAGATGGTCGGGGAAGATGGTTTCCGGGAGGGCGCAGCCCTCCCGAGAATCCTCCCGTTCGCGAACGTACCGGAATGCACCTCGCTTTACACCTCCGCATCTCCACACTTCCACACCTCCACACCTCCACAGCTCTACATAACCGGTCCCCCGAGCTGGAGAGGCGTAGTGACGAATACCAGGGACTCAAGCGGGTTTGAACCATGCCATACACCCAGACCCTTGGCGGGCGCACCTACCAGTTCGACGATCTCAAAACCCTCATGGCGAAAGCCACCCCTGAACGCTCGGGCGATCAGCTTGCCGGTCTCGCCGCCGAGAGCGCCGAGGAGCGGGTTGCCGCCCAACTGTGCCTGGCCGATCTACCGCTAACCACCTTCCTCGAAGAACCGCTGATCCCCTACGAGGAAGACGAAGTGACGCGCCTCATCCTCGACACCCACGATCGCGCCGCCTTCGCTCCCGTCAGCGGCCTCACCGTGGGCGCCTTCCGTGAATGGCTGCTATCCTACGCGACCACCAGCGACATCCTGGCCGCCCTGGCCCCGGGCATCACTCCCGAAATGGCCGCTGCGGTGGCGAAAATAATGCGTAACCAGGACCTGATCGCCGTCAGCCGCAAGTGCCGCGTGGTGACCCGCTTTCGCACCACTATCGGCTTGCCTGGTCGCTTCTCGTCGCGCATCCAGCCCAACCACCCCACCGACGATCCCCGTGGCATCGCCGCCTCGATCCTCGACGGCCTGCTCCACGGCTGCGGCGATGCGGTGATAGGCGTCAATCCCGCTACCGACAGCCCCCAGGCCGTGATTGCGCTCCTTGAGTTGATCGATGACCTGCGCCAGCGTTATGCTATCCCCGTCCAGTCGTCGCTGCTGGCCCACGTCACCACTCCTGTCTCTTATACACATCT
>JAOACN010000010.1 GCA_026417815.1 Chloroflexaceae bacterium
GGGTAAAGCCACGCGGACCGCCGGGCGACGAAAGGGCGCCGCCAGCGCCCCGGCCACCAGGACGCCCGCCAGCGCCGGCCAGGCGCGCGGGCGCCGCCACAGACCAATCGTGACCAGGGCCACCATGCCCACGCCCATCGCCCGCAGATGCGAACCGTTGGGCCAGCCCCTGGCCAGTTGCCGGGTGAGCCGGCATGCCAGCCGGGCCTGGAGCCAGCCGGCTGCCGGGGCCCGGCGTAACCAGGTCAGGTAGGCCGCGATTTCCTCCAGTTCCAGCGCCGGAAAATCTTCCTGTTCGCCCCAGATCGCCCGGTGCCGCGCCAGCGTGTCGAGCGTCGTGGGAATGCCTGCCAGGGCCGCGCGCCAGCCTGCCCTGTCGGCGGCGTGGGCGGCGCCGAAGGCCGGCAGCAGCGTTTCGCGCAGGGCCAGCGCCACTACCAGACAGTCGCGCAGGTAACCTGCGCTCTCGACCACCGCGACCGCCTCGGCGCATCCGTTCGGCGCCAGGGCCAGCAGGCGCCGGTAGTGGTCCTCCAGGCGCGTCAGGGCGCTGCGGCTTCGCTCCAGACATGCGCCGATGCCGGGCACGTTCCCAGCCAGGAAGGCCCACATCACCGGCGCGCCGGTCGGGCGCATCCACCAGACCCACAGCAACGTGGGCAGCACCACCCCACCGATCCGTGGTAACTCGCCCCGCAGCGGCCCGCTGTACCAGCCGTCCTCGATCACCTGCTCCGAGTCCAGGTACAGCGCCGCGACCGCCTCGGCGAAGGCGCTCAGTTCGGGGGCATCGCCGTGGCGCGCAAAGCGCGCCAGGCACCACGCGCGCGTAAACGCCGCAACGTCGGTGGCGGCGTCCCTGGCAAGGGCCGCGGTCACGGCGCTACTCAGTTCCGTCCACAGGCTCCAACCGTCCTGGCCCAGGGCGGCCCGCCCGCCACCCCATCCCCCTGAACCGTTCCAGGCCCATACTCCGGCAATGCCCTGTAGGCGGCGCGTCGCCGCCAGCGTGTCGCCGTGTAGCTTCGCGACGCCGCAAGGCGCCATGCCAAACAGTTCGTACTCGCGCCGGTTCTGCAGTTCGATGAGCTGCGCTGGCCCCGGCAGACCTAACGTTGGATTCAACGGGAGGTGCCGGAAGAAGTCTGACGGGCCATGCTTGATCGAGGCGAGCAGATGCGGCGAACGATACCCTCCGAAGATGCTCCGGTAGCGTTCGGGTGACCACAGCAGATCACCCACTTCGCCGATGCCGATGCTCCAGGTGCGCACGACCAGCAGACGCTTATGGCGCTCGCACACGGGCAGGAGGGTGTCGAGGAGCCAGCGCAGCGCGCTGGCGGTGCGGTACAGCATATGCCCGGTGTACTCTGTGCCCTGGTCGTGGGCGCCCCCGGTCTCACCGATACGCACAAAGAGACCCGCAACGGCGGGGAACCGCGTGAACAACTCCTCCAGCGCCCAGCAGTTGGCCGCCGCCAGGCGCGGATTGCCCGGCTCGAGCCGTCCGGCGTAGCGGCGCAGGGCCGGGGTGGCCCACTGCATATCGCTGGTCACGAAGATCTCCATGCCGTGACCGACGGCTCGCTCAAAGAGCGGCGCAAAGGTGTCGCCATAGATCAGCGCCCGTTGCCGGCAGGGATCGTCGGGCGCGTAGATTTGCTCCGGAGTTGCGTCGAACGTGATAAGATGGGCCAGGTTGTCGAGCACAATGCCGGTGTAGCCCTGCGCGGCAACCGTTGCCAGGTAGCGTTCGGCGCGCGCCAGACCGCCCGTGAGCCGATCCCGGTCCACGTAGGGCCGTTGCGGCAGGTCAAGCTGATAGTACGGCAGGGCGGAGCAGTTGCGGAAGGGTTGGCCCGGCTCGAAAAAGGGGCCAGCGATGTCGGTCAGCAGGCGCTTCATAGGCGGTCTCTGAGGATGGATCGCATTAGTGAGGTGAATCTAGGACCCGCACGGGAGGGCCGGGCAGGTCGCGGCCTGCCCAGGAAAACCCTTCTGCCAGAGGGGAGAGTCTGGAAGGGCGCAGCCCTCCTAAAAAACCTTCTCCTAGGCTGGACAGCAGTTGAGGAACACAGATGCACTATACCATTGCCGGAGAGATCGCGCAGTTCGCGCGGCTCGAGTTCGCGCCAGGTGAGAGCGTCTGGTTGAGCAAAGGCGCGCTGATGGCCTATTCGGATGGCGTGCAATGGCGCCCGCGCGTGCCCGGCGGTCTGGGTGGCGCCGTCCAGCGCACCCTTGCAGGCGAGGGCGCGGCGCTGACCTATGCGGCGGCTCAGGGAGCGGGGCAGTTCGCTCTGATCGCCTCGAATGCTCCCGGGCACATCGCGACGTGGAGCCTTTCCGACGGGCCGGTGATCGCTACGCGCGGCTCGTTTCTCGCCGCCTGGGGCGAGGACATCGATATTTCGGTGATCATTGCCCGACGCGCCGGAGCGGCCTTCTTCGGGGGGGCGGGCCTCTTTTTACAGCGGATCGCCGGTCAGGGCACGGTGCTGCTCTGCGGAAGCGGTGATTTCGAGCAGCGCGACCTGGGGCCGGATGAACGGCTGATCGTCAGTACCGGTAATCTCGCCGCTTTCGCCGGTAGCGTTGATTATGACATTCAGACGGTCGGTAGCGTCGGGCGAGCCCTGTTCGGTGGCGAAGGCGTGTTCATGACCCGCCTGACCGGCCCCGGGAGGGTGCTGCTGCAAAGCCTCAAGCGCGGCGCGGGCGCCTCGAGCAGCGGGAGGAGCGCGGATTAGGGCCATGTAGAGGGACGCGGGGAGGCCTGGCCTCCCCGCGTCCCCGTTCCACGCCTCCTGCCTGGCAGAGCCTACTGCACCGTTAGAGTGCCCTGCATCAGCGGATAGTGCCCGGGCACCGTGCAGATGTAGAGGTACGTGCCCGCGGCGGGCGCAGTGAAGGTGATGGACGCCGAGGCCTGGGGTTCGACCACGCCAGTATGGGCGATGATGTTCGACTGGTCCTCCGGTAGATAATCCTTCTCAAGCCCGGCTACGAGACCATCGTTGGCTATCTGCGAGGCAACCGTTTCGCCGCCCTTCACCAGTACCCAGTTGTGTTGCTGGGCCACCGAGTTGTTCTTGAACTCCAGGGTAACCTGCTGGCCAGCCTTGACGGTCAGTTCCTTCTTGTCGAACGCCAGGTTCTCGCCATCTGAGCCGATCTGGATGGTCACCGGCTCGGGAGCGCCCGTGGTGGCGCCGCCCGTCTGCCCACCGCCGCCGGTCTGTCCGCCGCCGGTCTGTCCACCGCCGCCGCCGCCACCGCATGCTGTCAGCAGCAGTGCGATCCCCACAACAAGCACGAGCATTCGCAGGTTCAGCTTCATTAGGACCTTCCTTGTGCTCTACTCCTGGTGCAATGCGTCACAAATCTAACACCATTCTGTGAATTGTCAAGTAGCCCCGGGCCGCTTACAGGGCTTACGCAACGTCCGCCCCCGGTGGGGAGGTTGGGGCGGCTACGCCGCCCGATATGGTCATTTTTCAAAACCATCAAAAAAAACCGGCGGACGGGGCAAGCCCCGTCCGTCGTCGGTGGTGGGGTCTGGCGCGGCGCAGCCGCCCGACAGGATCATTTCTCGCTGATGTTGACGACTGCGCCGCCAACACCAGCGCAAAACGTGGGGTCCCGGACTCGCCCGGGGACGTTGCACCAACCCTGGGGTCGCCACTACGACGAGAACCTCGTTTCGACGGAAGGGGAGGGCCTGCGGCCCCTCTGAGCCTTCCCTCCATCTCATTTCAGGTCTCGTGCTCCGGCAGTCGCCGGCGCGCCCGAAAATGCGCCTGACCGCCAGGACGCCTCCCGAACCGTCCGCGGCCCCGGCGCGCCCCTGGCGCCACCTTTGCCGGCCGCGGTGGCTCTGTCACCGGCTGTTCAGTGACAGCCGCAGGTTCGATTGGCGGACGTTCCGCGCCGCGCGCAGGTGATTCCTCTGCCTGCGGTCGCCCCGCGTCGCGCGGCAGACGTTCCTCGTACTGCCGAGGGGGCCGCTCCTCGCGGTAGCCGCCCTCGCGGCGGGGGGGCCGCTCCTCGTAGCGGCTGTCTCTTATACACATCT
>JAOACN010000033.1 GCA_026417815.1 Chloroflexaceae bacterium
AGATCTGTATAAGAGACAGGACCTGCACTTTGCCATCCAGGATGCCTTTGAGTGGGATGCTGACCATCTGTACAGTTTCTACCTGCGGGGCAAGGCTTACGACGAGGAGTACGAGATCAGCGGGCCCGAGGGCGATCCGATCTTTGGCGCGCTGTACGAGGAGGTTATGCAGGCGCTGGAGGACGAGGAGGCCGAAGACGAGGATGTTGACACGGCGCCCGATGATGAGAGCGAGGCTGGAGAGGACGACGAGGGGCTGGACGCAACCAGTGCCGTGATCGGCAGCCTGGGTCTCTCCCGCGGGCACACGATGCTCTACCTCTTCGATTTTGGCGATGGTCACGAGTTTGATGTCACCCTGGTGGAGATCCAGCCCCGGGCCGAACCGGGAGACTACCCGCGGCTGCTCGCGGCTGAGGGCGAGGCGCCCCCGCAGTACCCGAGCGACGAGGAATGGGACGACGGCGAGGAGTGGGACGGAGATGAAGAGTGGGACGAGGATGAGTGATGCGACGCAGCCCGTTCCCCATCACCTCCCCAGCGCCTCCTGCGGCGAGCGCGCAATCGTCACCCCTTCAAGGGCGATGCCCAGGTGGGTCAGGGTCAGCGCCACGCTGGCCGAGACGCCGGTAAGCACGACCTGACAACCGAGCAACTCCAGGGCGCGGGTGGTATTGACCAGCGCCCGGGCCACCTGGTCATCCACCTGGGGAACCCCGCTAATGTCGAGGATCACCCGGCGCGCCCGTTGCGCGCTGACCTCCTGGAGCAGGCGCGTGGTAAGCGCCTGGGCGCGGCGCTCGTCGAGCGCGCCGACGAGCGGCGCCAGTAAAATGCCCTCGGCCAGCCGGATCACGGGGGTCTCCAGGGTGGCGACCAGTTCGAGCAGACTTTGTTGCTCCGCGTTGCGCTGCGCCAGTTCGGCAGCCTGGGCAACCAGGTCACGTTCACGCTGCTCGGCCTGCGCGCGGGCCACCTCCGCCTCGCGCTTTGCCGCTTCCAGACGCCATGCGCTGTCAACCGCCAGGCGACTGAAGGTCATCCCGCTGATGATGAACAAAAAGGTGATGAGATCAAGCGGGTCAAGGTAGAGCGCGCCCATGCGATAGATAAACGTCGCCAGCACCGCCAGCGCGCTCCCCAGCACCCAGAGAGGGCCGGCAAGCACCAGCGCCATCGCGGGAACGGCATAGATCACGTGGTTGAAGCCGTCACGCAAAAACTCATCACCCGTTCCGATGGCGACAACTACCGTCATGAAGACCAGCAGCGCGTAGCGGGCCTGATCCCAACCGCGCCAGTACGCAAACCAGAGACCGCCACTGAGCGCAAGCGCCACGAGGGCCTGCGCGAGCACCTCCCAGCGCGGATAGACCAGGGAAACGAACACCAGCGTTATGGCTGCCAGCGCGGTAGTCAGCCCGAACACGCCGTAATTGATCTGGCGCTGGGTCAGTTGGAACATGCTTGTCCTCGTGTACTCGCTACCAGGGGCATCCGGCAGGTTCCTGGACACGAATGGTCGGGGAAGAGGGTTTCTAAAAGGGCGCAGTTCTCCCAGATTCTCCCGTTCAAGAACCTGCCGAATGCGCCACGAATGCTGCAATGGCACGTCGTCTCCGCGGGGGGCGAAGGGGTGCAGCCCCTCCGTGGCTCTCCTACAAGGATGCGTGTCATTGGAGTGCTAATGCGCTCTGCAAATCGCTCTCGGTGTGGATGTGGCTGAGGTCGAGCCCGAGGTTGACGATCGATTGCGCGACCTCGGGGCGAATACCGACCAGGGTCGCCCTGGCGCCGAGCAGGCGCGCCGCCTGCACCACGCGAACCAGCCCCTGGGCTACCTGCGCGTCCACGCTCGGCACCCCGGTAATGTCGAGCAACAGGCGGCGGGCACGGCTCGCTTCGAGCCGCTCAAGGGCCTGCTCCTCGACCTGTGCCAGGCGGGCGCTATCCAGGGCGCCGACCAGGGGCATAACCAGGGTGTCGTGGCCGACTGGCAGAACCGGCACGCTCATCTCGCGAATAACATCGCGCTGCTGCTCAAGTGCTGCAAGCAACGCCGCCTGACCGGCAGCGTGTTGTTTGACATCTTCCAGCGCCAGGGCGAGTTCGGCGGTGCGCTGATTGACGCGCTGTTCCAACTCGTGATTGATCTGCTCCAGCATCCGCCGCGCCTGCGTGCTCTCGTGCCGGGCGACGCGTTCCGCGCGGAGGGCCCGTTCCTGGCGCACAACCAGGACACCGGTGAGGACCGTGGCGATGATGATCAGCGGACTGTGTCTGCTCTCCCATTCTGCGACTGCGGAGAAGAAGAAGACCCCGTACCCGAAGGCAATGGTCAGGTACGGTAGCCACGCAAACATGTCGTCTGACGTTTCTGATACCGATGCGGTCACAGCCCCTGGCTCGGCAGCGTACCAGTAGTGGTAGAAGGCGCTGGCGATCACACCGCAGTAGCTCAGTGACCAGAGCATGTTGGGCCAGGAGGTGTAGTCATACAGTTCCTGGAGGAGGAGCGATGCATAGCCTACGGAGGCGATAATCGAGGCGATAAAGGCGATAATCAAGATCCGCAGAGTTATCTGACCGTTGCCGGGAGCGCCACGCAACGCCGCAACGGCCAGGCCGAAGGTCACGGCAAGATCGCCAAGCGGATACGCCAGGGCGAGAACAAGTAACTGCCAGTTGTCGCTGCCCTGGTTCAGTTGCGGTTCCAGGACGAAGTACCACATCCCCATGGCACTGCTAAGGGCCACCAGCGCGACATCGAGCCAGAATGCGCTGCGCGAGCCACGGTGCTGCGTAGCGGTGGGAAAGGTCAGGAGCGCCGCGAGCGTGAAGGGGTAGAAGCTCAAATAGGCCGCGTCGGCCAGCGACAGCGAGGGCACTTCGCCTACGGCGAGGGTGTAGCCAGTGGACAGTATTTCTCCCAGCAGGCTCGCGCCATACGCGCAACTCAGCAACAGCCAGCTTCGCCGCATGCGTGAGTCGAAGTGTTGCGATACACCGATTCGCAGTGCGAGGACCACCACGGCGAGGGCCAGAGGAACGTAAAAGACCGTGCTGATTATTTCGTGAAACGCCGGGTTGCCCCAGCGGAGGGCAAGCCAGTGTATATGGATTGCGGACCATACCAATGCAGCCAGCAGAATCCGGCCTTCCCAGGTGTACAGGCTGCGATGAATAAGGTTTTTCCAGGAGAAATCGCCTGGGGTGGGCGTGGTCACCATGGTTTTTTTACCTGCTCGTTGTCACGTGAGGAGTGCATCTGGTCATCTGGCTCAGACGCGGGTTCGCCTGCACGGCCCGTTGCGTACCCGTTCAGAGGTTGCGGGGAGACGGAGCTTCCCCTTCCGCTCCAACGGTAACACGGGCGCGAACCAGGCCGTAACGAGAAGTCGTCTCGGCGACGGGCGGGCGCAGCCCCTCGGGGTCTTCCAGACTCTCCTGTTTAAGCTGATCATGCACCGCTCAGGTAGTGTATCCATGATGGCGTACCATGCTGTGACCGGAGCCAGGGTTCACACCCCCGTAACTGTTCTGGAGGGGCGCGGAGCAACTGCGCCTCTCCGCGCCCCCTGCCGCGCTGGCCGGGCACGCGCCGTGACGCGGCGCCGGTCTCGATCTCCTTACGGAGCGTAGCGAGAACATTACGCTATTCGGACCTCTTTTCTGCTATACTAGCATGACACCGTCAGGATGACGGCTCTCTGGCTGCCTTGCGGAGGTGGAGGCGGCTTATTTGCGTATCGCTCTGTCTCCACAACGAGCCGCGCGGCGGGCGGTAGCCGCTGTCGGGCCGTTCGGCGCGGCGGCCGCAAGGCGGCGTGAAACGAAAGGAGGGCCTGATGCTGGAGTATCTGACGCGCGAAATGTTCCTGGATCTCGCCACGCCAGCCGCAGAAGGGTGCCTCTCGATCTACTTGCCGGTGGGCGAAGCGGGCGGGCGGGCCGCGGCCAATCGTCTGCGACAGATCTTGCGTGGATTTGAGGAACAACTCGATGTCCGGGGTGTCGCTCCGGCGACGGTGGCCAACCAGCTACGCGCGGCCTGGGATCTGGTGGAGGATCTGGCACAGCGGATCAACAATCACGCGGCGTGCGTCTTGCTCGCCTGGCCCGAGCGAGCGATCACGTATCGCGTCCCCGGTCCCGTACCGGAGCTGGTGGTGCTGGGTCAGTGGCCCCATCTGAAACCACTGGCGCCCCTGGTGACTGATCGTGCCACGTACTATGTGCTCAGCCTGGGCAAGGCAGGCGTGCAACTCTTCGCCGGCAAGGGCGCCACGCTTGAGCCGCGCGAACTACCTGGCGCGCCGTCCGGGCTTGATGAATTGCTTCAGTACGATGAGTTTGAGGCGCAGCACCAGTTGCATCCCGGCGTGCCCGGCGTGGGCGGCGAACGTGGGCCGGTGTACCACGGGCATGGCGGCGCCGCCGATGAGCTGAAGTCGCAAATTCAGCGCTATTGCCAGCAGATTGACCGGGCGCTCCTGCGCGCCTTGCCTGAGACGCGGGCGCCGCTGGTCCTCTGCGGCACGGCTTACGTGCTGGCCATTTACCGCGCCGTCAGCCGCTATCCGGCAATTAGCGCCGAGGCGATTGTCGGGAGCCCGGCCCGGATGACCCCTGCCGAGCTTGGAGCGCGCGCCTGGGAGATTGCGCGCCCTGATCCGACGGAGGAGCGGCGCGCGGCGCGCGAACGCTACGAAGCCCTCGCGGCGCGCAACAACCATCGCGTCGCCGCGACCCTGAGCCTCGTCCTTCCGGCTGCCGCCGCCGGTCAGGTGGATACGCTGTTTGTGGCCCTCGACCGCGAGCAGTGGGGACGCTACGATCCGCTGACCGGCACGATGGCGCGCCACGAGAGGCAAGAAATCGGCGATGACGATCTGCTCAACCTGGCCATCGTGCTGTCCATGCAGAGCGGTGGAACGGTTCACGCGGCGCCGGCCAGTGAGGTGCCGGGTGAGGAGGGTTGCGCGGCTATCTTGCGACCGGGGGCGCCGCCTGCCGACACCGTCGCTCCGGTTGGCGCGGGGGCGGAGTCGGTCTGATGGCAGGGCGGTCCGGTAGGGCAACCCAGAGGGTTGCCCTACATAGTCATATCAGACGGTCATACGCATGGTGCACAACGCCCGATGAAAAGCGGCCCCCGTACGGCCGCAGCGCGCTATGGCCGCCGTACGGCCGCAGCGCGCTATGGCCGCCGTACGGCCGCAGTGCGCTATGGCCGCCGTACGGCCGCAGCGCGCTATGGCCGCCGTACGGCCGCAGCGCGCTGCGGCCGTACGCGCCTATTTTCACCTCAGTGAACCAATTCCGGATGGTCGTCCAGCGTCCCTGCCAGGAAGGCGGTGATGGCCTCGTCCACGCTGAGGATGGGCGTGCAGACCAGGTGCAGACCGGCCTGGCGAACGCGCTGGCTCATCGGTGCGCCGATGCCATTGGCGATGACGACCGCGCAGTCGGCGATGGGCTTGAGCATGGCGCTGTCTCTTATACACATCTGACGCTGCCGACGAGC
>JAOACN010000034.1 GCA_026417815.1 Chloroflexaceae bacterium
GTGGGCTCGGAGATGTGTATAAGAGACAGCCACTACACCATCCTGCCGACGAACCGTTGGGGACTGGAAAACCTGGCCAATCTGGAGAGCATCCCGCCCAGCGGAGCGACCCTCTTCGTCGGGGCGCCCAAGATCGCCGCCGGCTCCGGTGGGCCGACGCGGGTGATGGCGGTGTGGTAGGGCCATCTTCGACGCCTGTAGCCCGGGCGCACCCGCGCTGGCGCGGGGCGATCCTCCTCACCCTTACCCTGGCCCCCTCCCTCTCCACCTGCGGTGGAGAGGGAGGGTACAGAACTCCCCTGCCGAGAATGTGGGGGGCGCTTTCTCATTACCATGGGGGAACGGGAGTTGTATGCCAGCAAGCTGATGCGCCACACCCTGCGCATCACCGGCTTCGCCAGCCCGCCGGGCTGGCTCGGCCCCACGAACCTGCGCGGCTTCCCGGACGAACCGCACCCGGAGCGCCGCCGGGCAATGATTGCCGGCGCGCGCCGGTCAGGGAGCGTCCCCGATGAGGTAGCGCGAGTCCTCCGGCACAAAGGCGCCAACCGCGGCTCGGCCAAACAGGTCCGGCCCGAACGCAGACGCTGCTCCTGAGCCGCTTACCGCCGAGGAGATCGGCCCGGCCGAGAGCACCGGCAACGCGGCGGCCGGCGCCGCGCTTTTCGCCAACCTGCCCTCCGAGCCGCTGGCCGCCGGGGCGATGACTGCGCTTCGCGCCACCACGTTGAACCGGGCAACGGCGCGCCGGTCGGCCCGAGCCTCAGCGGCGTGGGGGCGCGAGCGGCAACCCGCGAACCCAACCTCACCGCGGCCCGGTACCTGCGCGTCTCGATCACCCATCCCCACAAATTGTCGAGGGCTTCAACGCCGGCGCCACGCCCGCGACCTTCAAAGACCTCCACACGCCCGAGCAGACTGATGTGGAAATGGCCGGCCCTGAACCAGAGCCTACGGCTTCTGCCCAACCACCAGCAACATCGAACGGGTCGGCGGCACCGCGGCGGTCGCAGCGGCAAAGAGGCCCTTGGCCAGCAGGCGCAGGGGAGCGGTGCGGAGGCGCGCCGCTTCCAGGCCGACCCGTTCCCAGGGGGCCTCAAAGCGGCGCCGGACCACCCGAAAGCCGGCCTGCCGCACCAGCCAGGTCAACTCGCCCATGGTATAGGTGCGGGCGTGGGTAGTGTAGCGGGCCTCGCCCTCCAGCAGCATCTGATGGCGAAACTCGGCGCGGGTGCTCAGGCTCATCCAGAGGGCCGCGCGCAGAATGGTGCGCAGCCGGCTCTTGAGGTACAGTTCATTGGGCGTGGTGATCAGCAGCCGCCCGCCGGGACGCAGTACGCGCCGGAACTCGCGCAGCACGGGCAGGGGTGAGTAAAGCAGGTGTTCAATCACTTCGGAGAAGACGACCCAATCAACGCAGGCGTCATCGAAGGGTAGCGGTTCGCGTTCCAGGTTGGCCCGGCGCACCTCGACGCCGAGACGTTGCCAGAGCGCCTGTCGCCGCTCAGGATCGAGGTCAACGCCACGCACGCGGGCGCCCGCGCCAACGAGCAACTCGGTAAACTGACCGGGGGTGACGCCAACTTCCAGCACCTCCGCCCCGGCGATGTCACCCATCGCCCGCAGCATCGCCGCGAAGCGGTGGCGATGCAGGCGGAAATAGGCGGCCTTGCCATCGGCTTCGGCGTTCCGTTGCACCGCGTGAAACAGAGGGGTGGAGAGGAGGTCGGTGGTCATGAATGGTACACTGAAGCAGTCGGTTGGAGGAGCATGGGGAAACCAGGTTTTCCCATGCTCCTGCCTGAGGGGGAAGATCAGGGAGGGCCGTGCCCTCCAGGAATCATGCAAGGTCTTTGGGGCGAGCCCCGGACTCCACCGGGAGGCATAGCCGCCTCTCCCCCCTGGAGGCGGACACCGCATCAGACCTGCCGTGCCCTCCCAGAAACACGCCGTTGCAGGCTATTATAGTATCATATAGGCGGGCCATAGGGGGTGTGACGAAACGTCTTGCACGCTCCCCTTCGCCCGGCGGCTGATTGATATATATCCGGTATGGCCCGCGCAGGCGGGCCTCGCATCGCTAG
>JAOACN010000049.1 GCA_026417815.1 Chloroflexaceae bacterium
AGATGTGTATAAGAGACAGGTGTATGGGGAAACCAGGTTTCCCCATGCCCCTGCCCGCCAGGCGGGCGCTGGCGGCTCCAACACTGCTCGGAAAGGGACGGGGAAACCTGATTTCCCCAAGCCCCTACCTGGTGGGTAGGCGCTGGCGGCCCCAACCCTGTTGGCGGGCCAGGGTGAAACCGAGTTTCCCCCTGGCCCTTCCCATCCAGAGAGCGTGGCCCTTACGAACCACGCTTACCCTTCCTCCTGCCCGGCCTCCTTGTCGAACCCGAAGAAGCGCATCCACTCCTCCACTTCGGCGGCGCTGAGGGGACGGTCGCCGATTTTCTCGCGAGCGGAGGCGCGGGGCTGGTCGAGGGCCGCCAGGCGCCGGGCAAACTCCTGCGAACTGACGACCGGAATGCCGCGCGCCCGCGCCTCGCCGGCCACGGCGCGATCGGAACTGACCACCAGCCACTCGTCGCGCCGCCTGACCGCGCGGATGCGCCGGATCAACTCGGCGTCGGCATCGGCGGGCGAGCGGGCAAAGTGCGCCTCCACCCCGTAGCCGTTCAGGTTGCCAGGATGGCCGTAAACGCCACGATCGAAGATCACCACCACCTTCCGGCCCCGGCGGCGCGCCGCGTAGCGGCGCAATAGCAGCACCAGACGCGCCTCGTCGTCCGGGTCGGCGATGTCAATGGCCGGGAGCTGGCCGATCAGGTTGTGACCGTCTATAAGAATTGGCATCTGGTTCTATTGTAACATTCTCTTCTGGCGCCTATGGGGCTTCGCCCCGCTCCGACGGGAAAGAGTTTTCCTGGGAGGGCGCAGCCCTCCCAGGCCCTCCCACGAGCAGATACGCGGGGAAATCCTGGCAGGGCGGAGCCCTCCCAGGGGCAGAGACGTGGGGGAAACCCTGGGAGGGCTCCGCCCGCCTCAACCCTCCCGCGGGGCAGATACGCGGGGAAATCCTGGCAGGGCTCCGCCCGCCTCAGCCCTCCCACGGGGCGGGGGTCTGGGGAAACCTGGTTTCCCCAGACCCCCCTAACGAGCCCTGTTCGCGGAAACGACAACAGTGCAACAGCGCCGCAGCCGGGCGCGTCGTATTCCACGGAACCGGACGGCCAACGAAAGGGTGGATGCGATGAGACCTGAAACTGGTCCTGAGAAAGGACGACCGACGACCCGGGCCGCGCCGGCTGAGCCATTCTATCGCCGCCGCGAGCAGGCCCGGCGCTGGGGCGCGCTGCTCCTGCTGGTCGGGATTGTCTGGCTGGTCTTTGAATTGACCGCGCGGAGTTCGGTGTTTGGCATGCGCATCAGCCTGGCCGAATTTTCCGACGCGCTGCCGACCCGGAGCTTTGTGGCCAGCGCCGTGCGCATCAACGGCGTGAACGATGACATCGAACTGGTCCCCGGCGCGGGGGAGGTTATCACCGTCGAGGCGACCCGACGCGCCAGCGGCTGGAACCGTAACGCCGCCGCCGGGGCCCTCCAGCGGTTGGAGGTGGTCACCGAGGTACAGGGTGATACCCTGGTGATTGATGTGCGCCACGGCAACGGCCTGACCAGGTTCCTTGGCCGGGCGCCTTCGGCGTTGCTGCGCGTCGCCGTACCGGCCAGTACCCCGGTTGAGGCTACGGTGGTGGGCGGCGATATTGTTGTCACGGGTGTGCAGGGCGATCTAACGTTGCAAACTGTCAGCGGCGACGTGCGCGCCGAGGGGGTCAGCGGCGATCTGCGGGTGAGCAGCACCAGCGGCGATGTGCGCATACGCGAGCATCGCGGCCCGCTGGTGGTGAACACCACCAGCGGCAAGATCAGCGCGGAGGGGGTAATGAACGGCGCGCGTCTCTCTACGGTAAGCGGCGACATCGAACTGCGGGGGAGCGACCGCCTGGCGGCCCGCGCCATCTCTGGCGTCCCACATACCGGCGACGATGTCTATCTAACCATTGACACTACCAGCGGCGACATTGTGTTCGAGGGTCCCCTGGCACCTCATTCCGCCAGCGTTATTACCACGATTGCCGGCGATGTGCGCGTGCGCCTGACCGATCTTGCCGATCTGCGGCTCGACGCGACCACCACTGGCGGTGAACTGAGCAGCGAGTTGCCCGTGGCCGACACCGCCCCCGAGCGCCGCCGCCTGAGCGCCGTCATTGGCCCCGGCACGACCGATCTGACCATTACGACCACCTCCGGTGATGTGGAGATCGGGACCGCTGGCCGGTAGGCGCGCCCATACCGCCGCGCCGCTCCAACACGAGATAGCGAGCTCCTGGGAGGGCTGCGCGCCCTCCCAGATCCACCTACGTTCGCTTCATTTGCCGGCCCGCCAGGGCCGGGCTTGTGCGAAGTCCGCCTTCCGCAGCGGGGTGTGGGGCGGCTACGCCGCCCCGTGGATCGTGCAACAACCTTGCCGCCAGGGCCGCTCCCCTGTCAACGCCTGTTACCATCTCTGGTACAATCGTCCCGGAGGGCATGTCTACGGCGGAGGCGGGCATGGGCCATATTCTGGCGCTGGCAATGCAAAAGGGCGGCGTCGGCAAGACGACGACGACCCTCAGTCTGGGTACGATGCTGGCGGCGCGGGGACGTCGCGTGCTGCTGATAGATATTGATCCGCAGGCCAATCTCACTCAGGGCCTCGGGGTTGACCCCGGCGCCCTGGAGTACAGTGTCTATGAAGTACTGCTCAACCCCGAGCGGGGCGTCGGGTTCGCCACCATCACCACCGACGCGGGGGTGGACCTCATTCCGGCGGCCCTGGAACTGGCCGGGGCCGAACTGGAACTGGCGGGCAAGGTCGGGCGCGAGTTGCTGCTGCGCAAGGCCCTGCGGGCCAGCCGTGAGCAGTACGACTACGTGCTCATTGACCCGCCCCCCAGCCTGGGCATCTTTTCCCTCAACGCCATGGCCGCCGCCGACGCGGTGATTGTGCCGCTCCAACTGCACGCCTATGCCCTCAAGGCGATGCCCCAGCTTGAACAGACGATCGAACTGGTGCGCGAGATCCATCCCCACCTGGCTATCGGCGGCATCATCTGCACCCTGGCCGACCGGCGCACCAATCTGAGTCTGCAAATCGAACAGCAGGTCCGGGAGCGCTACGGCGCCCTGGTGTTCGAGACGGTCATCCCCATGAATGTCAAGCTCGCCGAGGCCCCGACCGTGGGCAAGCCAATCGGCGTCTACGCCCCGAGCAGCGCCGGGGCGCTGGCCTACGAGGCCCTGGCGACGGAACTGGAGTCCCGCTATGGCGTCTGAGCCCCAAGATACGGCCCCCATCCGCCGCGGGCGCGGCCTGCGCCTTTCCACCGAGAAGCTCGCCGAGGAGCCGTCCACGATCCCGCCTTCCATCGAACAACCCCTCACTCGCGGGCGCGGCCTGCGCCTTTCCACC
This sequence comes from Chloroflexaceae bacterium, assembly GCA_026417815.1. Taxonomy (GTDB): domain Bacteria; phylum Chloroflexota; class Chloroflexia; order Chloroflexales; family Chloroflexaceae; genus JACAEO01. The sequence goes on from JAOACN010000049.1 coordinate 3,389, forward strand.
ACCACCGCCGACGCAGCCGCTACGCCCCCACCGGTCGAACCGCCACCCTCTCGCCGGCGCAAGACGCGCCCTGCTACCGCCACTGCCACCGACGGGGCCGCCGCATCCACGTCGCCCGCTGAACAACCATCGCAACCGACCCTGCGGCTCGCCACCGAAGCCCCGGTGGTTCCGCGGTCCGTCCCCGCTACGGCAACCGCGCCGTCGGTTTCGTTCCTGCTCGAATCGCTCTGGCTCTCCAGCGGCAAGGTGGCCTACCGCCGCGCAGGCGCGGGGCCGGCCCTGCTGCTGATCCACGGCTTTGGCGCCACCTCGCGCATCTGGCGCGGCGTGGCCGGCGCCCTGGCCGACGCGCGCACCTCCTACGCTCTCGATCTGCCCGGGTCCGGCGGCACGCCGCCCCGGCCCGCCCCGCCCACCCTGAGGACCCTGGCCGACGCGACGATCGCCTTCGCCGACGGGCTGGGACTGGGGCGTTTCGACCTGTGCGGGCACGGCCTGGGGGCCGCGGTGGCCGCGATGGTGGCCGCGCGCTACCCCGACCGGGTGGGGCGCGTGGTGCTCAGCAACCTGGGCGCCCGCTCCTTCGCGCCGGAGTTGATGGCCCTGGAATGGACCCGCGCGCCGCTCGATCTCTCCCTTGGCCTGGCCCGGCCGTTCTTCGACTTCTGGCAGCCCTGGAACCGCTACCTGTTCCAGGCGCCGCCCCTGGCCGCCTTCCTCGGCGCTCAGACCCTGCAGCGCCCACCTGCCGACCAGGAACTGTGGCGCGACTACCTGGCCGACCACGCCGCCACCGACGGGCGCTCCTACCTCACCGCCCTCACCGCCGCCGGGGTTCCGCACTTGCACGCGGCGCTGCGGGCCATCAGCGCGCCGACGCTCCTCGTGGCCGGCGACAGTGACCGCCTCGTCCGCCTGGCCGAGGTCGAGCAATGCCAGCGACTGGTGGCGGACAGCCGGCTCGTCGTGCTCGAAGACTGCGGCCATCTGCCGATGATCGAGGTACCCGACCTGTATCACCAGACGGTGCGCGATTTTCTGGGGTGAGGGAGCACGTTCTTACCGCAGAGGACGCGGAGTGGTACAAAGCGCCCATGCGCTGCGCTCCTCTGCGGTAAGCCGCGACACATTTCTCCGCTTCGCTCCCCGCCGGGGCGCCCGGCGCTCCAGAACCCATTTCGTGGTACGATATGGGCATGTCAAACACCGCTCTGCGAGGTGAGTTGCGAGCGGCCAGGAGCGGGCCGGGGCGCCTGATCGCCCTGGCCCGTCGCTACGCCGCCGCCCTCTCCCTCATGCTCATTCTGCTGGTCGCCCTCGAGGTGGCGCTGCGCGCCTTCCAGGTGCCGGTGTACCTCGTGCCGCCGCCCTCGCGGGTGCTGGCGCGCCTGCTCGCCCCGGGTGACCTGCCGGGCCACGCCGGGTTCACCGCCACCGCGGCGATCGCCGGGCTGGCCGCCGGAACGCTGGCCGGTTTCGGCCTGGCGGTGGCCTTCGTGCACCTGCGGCTGCTCGAAGACGCCCTCTACCCCTGGGTGCTGGTGTCGCAGGCGGTGCCCGCCGCGGCCCTGGCGCCCCTGCTGACCATCTGGCTCGGCGACGGCCTGGCCCCCCGCGCGGCCATGGCCGCCCTCTTCGCCTTCTTCCCCATCCTGGTGGCCACCACCCGCGGCCTGCGCGACGTCACCCCCGAACAACTGGCCCTGATGCGCGCCTGGGGCGCCACCCCCTGGCAAACCTTCCGCTGCCTGCGGCTGCCCGCGTCGCTGCCGGCGCTCTTCAGCGGCCTGAAGATCGCCGCCGCCCTGGCCGTGGTCGGCGCGATTGTGAGCGAACTGGCCGGCAGCGGGCGCGGGCTGGGCTTTGTGGTCAGCGTGGCCGCCTATCATTTGCGCACCGACCAGATCTTCGCCGCGGTGCTCATTGCCGCGGCGATCAGCCTGGGGCTGCACGGCCTCCTGGTGCTGGTGGAGCGGTTCATCGTCTTCTGGCGCAGACCGGGGTAGAGTAGGGAGTAGGGAAGTGTCTGGGAGGGCGGCGTTTTCCTGAACCCTCCCGCCGGGCAGGGGCATGGGGAAACGCTGAAAGGGCCTCCCAACAGGGAGGGGCGCGGGGAAACCGGTTTCCCCGCCTTGCGACCGGTCCTGGGAAGTCTGACACCCTGGTGATTCACCACCAGCGATTGTGGTGGTATTTTATTTCGGGAGGGCCAGGCCCTCCCGAACCCTCCCGCTGGCACCTGCACAACCACTGAGGCCACATATGCGCACATTCACTGTTGTCTTGCTCCTCGCCCTCACCCTGGCGGCGTGCGCCGCGCCGCCGCCGCAGCCGGCGTCGCCCGCCGCCGGCCCCGAGAAGCCCCGTGTGAGCATGCGCCTGCAGTGGTTCCCCCAGTTCCAGTTCGCCGGCTATATCGTCGCCAAGGTCAAGGGCTACTACGACGAGGCCGGTCTCGACGTCACCCTCAACCCCGGCGGCCCGGACCTGGTGCCCATGCCCCTGGTCGCCGCGGGGCGCGACGACTTCGGCAGCACCGGCGCCGATACGGTGCTGATCGCTCGCGAGCAGGGCATTGACGTGGTGGCCCTGGCCACCTGGTTCCAGGCCAGCCCGGTGGGGTTCATGGTCCACGCCGACGCGGGGATCGGCGGCCCGCAGGACTTTCCGGGGCGCACCATCGGCATGTTCTACGGGGACAATGTGGAGACCGAGTACCGCGCCCTGCTCGCCGCCGCGGGCATCCCCCGCGAGGCCCTGCGCGAGGTGCCCGGCGACTACAGCCTGGCCCCCTTCCTGGAGCGCCGGGTGGACATCTGGCCGGTCTATGTGACCGACCAGCCCAACACCGCCCGCCGCGCCGGGGCCAATGTGCGCCTGATCCTGGCCCGCGACTACGGTGTGCAGTTGATGGGCGACGTGCTCTTCACCACCGAGCGCTTCCTGCGGGAGAACCCGCGCACCGTCCGCGCCTTCGTCGAGGCCACCCTGCGCGGCTGGGCCGACGCCATCGCCGACCCCGACGGCGCGGTGGAGCTGATCCTGGCCTACAACCCCGAACTGGAGCGCGAGCAACTGGCCTTCGAGGCCGCCGAGACGATCACGCTGATCCGCTACGGTCCCGGCGAGCGCTGCCCCGGCATCAACGACCCCGGCCTCTGGGCCGCTGAGGCCCGTCTGCTCCAGGATCTGGGCATCCTCACCTCCCCGCCGGATCTGGAGGCCGCCGTACAGGGCCAGTTCGTGCGCGATTTCTATGCCGCCCGGGGGGTGAGATGCGGGGGGTAAGGGCGGGCGGACGGCGCCGGGGGCGGCGCAACGGGTTGCCCGGCGCCCGTAACGCCACGTGATGACGGTGGGATGACGTAGAGACGGCCCGGCGGGCCGTCTCTACGTCGTCCCATCGGACCAACGC
>JAOACN010000057.1 GCA_026417815.1 Chloroflexaceae bacterium
CTCCAGCACGGTGTAGAGCGTGGCCCGCGTCACGCGCTGCGCCTCGGGAGCGCCTTCGAGTTGCACCTTGGCCACCTCCACGTACCAGTCGGCGAACTCGCCCCAGAGGAAATCGTGGATCTGCCGCCCGGCCTCGCCGAAGTTGTAGCCCTCCATCAGCCGGTCCACATCGCGCACCAGCCGCCCGTAGCGCGAGAGGATCCAGCGGTCGGCGAGGGAAAAGGCCGCCGAGGGCAGGCCGTAGGCCAGTTCGCGCTCCTCGCCGAGTTTGCCCAGCACGAAGCGGGTGATGTTCCACAGCTTGTTGGCAAAATTGCGCGCCGACTCGATGCGCTGCGGGTTCAGGTTCAGGTCCTGGCCGGGGGTGCCGCTGGTCGCCAGGGTGTAGCGCAGCGCGTCGGTGCCGTAGCGGTCCATCACCTCCAGCGGGTTGACCACGTTGCCGTAGCTTTTCGACATCTTGCGCCCGTGCTCATCGCGCACCAGGCCATGCAGGTAGACGGTGTGGAAGGGCGGCACGCCGGTGAGGTAGCAGCCCATCATCATCATGCGCGCGACCCAGAAGAAGAGGATGTCGTACCCCGTCTCCATCACCGAGGTGGGGTAGAACTCGCGCATATCGGGGGTGTCGTCGGGCCAACCCAGGGTCGAGAAGGGCCAGAGACCCGAACTGAACCACGTATCGAGCACATCGGGGTCCTGCACGGCCTCGGCGGGCGGCTGCTCATCGGGGCCGGGGACGACGAAGCTGCCATCAGGCAGGTACCAGACGGGGATGCGGTGGCCCCACCAGAGTTGCCGGGAGATGCACCAGTCTTCGATGTTCTCCAGCCAGTGGAAGTAGACCTTCTCGAAGTGTTCGGGAATGATGCGGGTGCGGCCCTCGCGCACGGCGGCGAGGGCCAGGTCGGCCAGGGGGCGCGTGCGCACGAACCACTGTTCGGAGAGCAGCGGTTCGATCACCTCGCCGCCGCGCTGGCTGATGCCGACGCTCATGGTATGCGGCTCGGCTTTCACCAGCATGCCCTCGCGCTCCAGGTCGGCCAGCAGGGCCGCGCGGGCCGCGAAGCGATCCATTCCGGCATAGGGGCCGCCTTCCTCGTTGATCGTCGCATCTTTGTTCATGATGTTGATCATGGGAAGGTGATGGCGCCTGGCCACCTCGTAGTCGTTCTTATCGTGGGCCGGGGTGATCTTCACCGCGCCCGAGCCGAACTCCTTATCCACATAGGCATCAGCAATGATCGGGATCTGGCGGCCCAGGGCGGGCAGCACGGCCACGCGCCCGACCATGGCGGCGTAGCGTTCATCGTCGGGGGCGACGGCCACCGCGGTATCGCCCAGGATGGTCTCGGGGCGGGTGGTGGCGACGGTGATCCAGGTGGTGGCCCCTTCGGCCCAGCGCCCCGACCCCCAGGGATGCGCTGGCCCGCTCCAGCCGGCGTCGATCACCGGGTAGCGCACGTACCAGATCGAGACATTGCGCTGTTCGTACTCCACCTCCAGGTCGCTCACGGCCGTCTGGAGGGCGGGCGACCAGTTGACCAGGTAAGTGCCGCGATAGATCAGCCCGTCGTCGTAGAGGCGCTTGAAGGCGGTATGCACCGCGCGCGAGAGACCGGCATCGAGGGTGAAGCGTTCGCGCGACCAGTCGCACGAGGCGCCCAGGCGGCGCAACTGGCGGGTGATCTCGCCGCCGTACTTCTCTTTCCACTCCCATGTGCGGCGCAAAAACTCCTCGCGCCCGACGGCCTGGCGGCTCGTGCCCTCGCTCAGCAGCAACTTCTCCACCTGCGTCTGCGTGGCAATGCCGGCATGGTCGGTGCCGGGCACCCAGAGGGTCTTGTAGCCCTGCATGCGTCGCCAGCGGATCAGCAGATCCTCGATGGTGACGAACATGGCGTGGTCGAGGTGCAATTCACCGGTGACGTTGGGCGGGGGAATGGAGATGACGAACGGCGGGCGCGGGGCATCGTCGCGGGGCGCGAAGAAGCCGCTCCGCTCCCACCATGCGTAGAGGCGTTGCTCAACCTGCTGGTGCTCGTAGGCTCTGGCCATCTCGGCGGGGCGCCGGGGGGCGCTGGCCGGGGGGTCTGTCGTCATAGGCTCCTCGACACACGGGGCGCGTTTTTGCTTGTTGTATTATACGCCAGACCTGAAGCAGACGCAGGCCCCGCCCGGGCAGGGCCAATGCCAGCCGTGGCGGGGTGGTCCGGGGCGGCTACGCGTCGCCCGACAGGGTGATTTGCGTTGGTTCTGCCGGCTACGCCCCCAGAACCAACGCAGAACGCAGGGTTCGGCGTCGCCCCGTCAGAAGTAGCGGCTGAGGTTCTCGAAGATCTGGGCAATATCGCCGGTGTCGCCTTTCACGACGATCGTTCGCGAGAACTCGGCGATCTGTTCGAGAATGCTTAGATCGGCATCGGCGCCATAGGCCACCGGGAAGATGCTGATGCCCGTCTCGTCGAAGCGCTGGCGCAGCGTCTCCAGAGGGATCGAACTGGCATTATCCGCGCCATCGGAGAGCAACACGATCGCCCGGATGCGGTCATCTTCCGACGGTGGCAGCGCCTCCAGTTCCGCGCGGGCCAGTTCGAGGGCGTCGAACACCGCCGTCTTGCCCTGGGCGCGCATCTCGCCGATGGCCTGTTGCAGAGGAATGCGATTCTCGTTCAACTCGGCCATCGGCACCACCACGCGGGCGCTCGAATCGAAGGTGATTAAACCGAGCCGATCTTCGGGCAAAATACGCATCAAAAAGGTTTCCAGACCGGCCTTGACCATGGTGAGCTTGTCGCCTTCCATGGACCCCGAGGTGTCAACCACCAGCATGATGTCCGCCCGTTTGCGGTTGAGCGCCCAGGCGTTCTTGACGGCCACGATCACCTCGGCGTTGGGCAGTTCGAGGACCGTCTGCACCCCCTGGGGGTCCACGCCGTAGGCCGGACTGATCGGGTCGGCCAGGGGCACGTTCACATTGGCGGGTCGAAAGCCGTAGCTCATTGCCGCCTGCTGGGCCTCGGGAGTGAGCAGGAAGTCGTAGAAGGCCCTGGCGGCCTGGCGTTCAACCTCGCTGGCGCTGCTGAGAATGATAAAGGGATTATCGTGCCAGAAGGTGCCCTCGCGCGGGTAGATCGCCACCAGCGGCGTGGTCGGGGGGTCGAACTTGTTGAAGTCAATCAGGGTGATCTCCTCCATCGGAAAGGCCGAGATGTACGACATCCCGAACTTCTTCATGTTCGAGGAGAAGATCAGCGTATTGTAGCCGTAGTGCTTGATCCCCTGGCCCAGGTCGCGGATGAACTGCTGAGCCTCGGGGCTCTGCACATCGGCGACGGGGAGGTTGCGCTGCTTGCCGCTGGCGGCGTAGAACTCGGCAATCAGGGTGCTGAGGGCGGTCGTGCTGACCTCGGGGTCGGTGTGGCCCCAGGAGAAGCGGCCCCATTCGGGATGCCCGAACTTGCCCCAACCCTGGGGATCTTCGATGAGCGCCAGCATGTCCGACCAGCCGATGGGCTGGTTGGGCCAGCCCATCGCTTCGGCCATGGGCCGCCACATGCCAATCACCACCGGGGTGAGCACCAGGGGATTGTTGGAAACGGCGACATTGGGGTTGCCGCTCTCCAGTTTGAGCACCTCGAGCCAGGTGGAGGCCGAGGGACTCCAGACCGTGACATTCAGTGTGCCGTTCTTAATCTCGGTGCGGGCGACGCCTGAGGACTTGTTGATCCCTTCGACGAAGACCGGGCGGCCTTCAATGGTCACTCGTTGCTGGTTGAAGCGCGGGATCTGCTCGTTGAGCCATTTTTCTTTCTCGGGGCTGTAGGCGATGGAAACGCGAATGGCGTTGGCTGGCGGGCCATCGCCGCCCGTTATCGGACCCAGGTCGGTACAGGCGATGAGGAAAGCGAGCAATCCAACCACGGCAAGACGTAAGACGCGCATGACGGCTCCTCGTCGGTAGACGGTTGTTCGGCAGCCCATACGCATCGAGCTGCGCCCTCATCATAGCAAACGCCTGGCACGGGCGCTGAGATGAAAATGGAAGGAATCTGGGAGGGTAAAGCCCTCTGCGGGGAGGTTCGGAGGGGCTTTGCCCCTCCGAACGATAAAGAAAGCTGATGTCGTTTCGGGGGGCGGCGGGCCCCACCCTCTCAGGTGTAGGGTTTTTCGAGCGAGAAGGGGTTTTCGGCATTCCAATGCGCTTCCGATCCTCACCCCCCTGCCCCCCTCTCCACCATAGGTGGAGAGGGG
>JAOACN010000066.1 GCA_026417815.1 Chloroflexaceae bacterium
GCTCGTCGGCAGCGTCAGATGTGTATAAGAGACAGCCTATACGCACCGCTCTGTGGTATGATGGGTGCAAGGCGTCGAAGAGGCTGCTATGCGTGGATTCCGGTTCGACTGGCGCTGGCTGGTGCTGATCGGCCTGATCGCCATCCTGGCGAATGCCCGATCGCTTCCATGGTTCGTCACCGCCCTGGCCCTGGGTGTGCCCGGCGGCTATCTGCTCATGCTGGCCTGGCGCGCCTGGGAAGGGAACGGTGGTTGGGGGAGCGGCAACGGCCGCCGCGTCACCTACTGGCGTGGTCAGCGCATCGAAATGCACGGACCTCCCCGCCGTGTGCGCCCGGAGACCTGGAGCGCGATTGCGCCGATTCTGATCTACGGCCTGGGGGGCCTGGTCCTTGTGCTGGCGGCCCTCGCGGTGGTGGCGCAGGCCCTGTAATGTCCGATCAGGTCCGGGAGAGCGTGGCCCTCCCGGACCCTCCCTTCAGGCAGGGGCAACCCCGCAGACCTGGGAGCGAGGGCGTCCCGCCCTCGTCAGGATTCGAGGGCAAGATGCCCACGCTCCCAGGAGAAGGGCGACCACGTACCCGTTCCACGCAACGGTTCCTGCGAGGACTACGCCCGCCCAGCCCCTGTCCTCGGGCAGGGGCACGGGGAACCCGGTTTCCCCACCTGTTCCATGATAACGGTTCCTGCGGGGGCCACGCCCTCCCCTCAGGCAGGGGCCTGGAGATGTGGGGGGAAGCAAAGCGGCCACGAATCCTCAGGGGTGACGCCTTGCGGCGTCACCCCTGGGGAGAGAGGAGAAGGAGATGGAACGAGTATACCATCTTTTGTAACGCTGTGGTGTGTTCCAGATTACAAATCTCATAACCCTGGCTTAATCTTTTGCAACGAGGCTTAATCAACATGCCCTTCATGGAAGGCCTGCTCCAGCGCAGGCGGTTGACCACCGCGCACCAGGACCAGCTCCTGGCCGAGTTGCGCGGCCTCCTTGAGAAACTCGACGCGGCCTTTGAGCGTTTCGGCGCCGATGTTGACCCTGCCGACCGGCGGGCCCTGCGCGAGACGATCGAGCACCTGGAGGAGCTCTTTCTGATCGTCATCGCCGGCGAGTTCAACTCCGGCAAATCCAGTTTCCTCAATGCCCTCCTTGGCGAGCAGATCCTCCCCGAAGGGGTGACGCCAACGACCGATACGATCACCCTGCTCCAGTACGGCGAGGAGGTGAGCAGCACGCTCCGTTCCGGCGGCCTGCGCGTCACCACCTATCCCGCCGAGGTGCTGCGCCAGCTCAGCATCGTGGATACGCCGGGAACGAACGCGGTGATCCGCCACCATGAACAACTGACGCGCCAGTTTATTCCACGCGCCGATCTGGTCCTGTTCACCACGTCGGCTGATCGTCCATTCACCGAGAGCGAGCGCGGCTTCCTGGAGTTGATCAAGGAGTGGGGCAAGAAAATCGTTATTGTGCTGAACAAAATTGACATCCTCAGCCCCGAGGAGCTCGAGCAAGTGGTCGGCTTCATCAATACCAACAGCCGCGCGCTCCTGGGTCTGACGCCGGAGATCTTTCCCGTCTCGGCGCGCCAGGCCATGCGCGCGCGCCAGCAGGAGGGTGAGGAACGCGAGCGACTGTGGGCCGCCAGCCGCTTCGGCGAGGTTGAGCATTATATCGTCAATACCCTCGATGAAGAGACCCGCGTCCGCCTCAAGCTCCTCTCGCCCCTTGGCGTGGCGCAGAAGCTGACCGGCGCCTACCTGGGCCTCACCGAGAACCGCCTGGCCACCCTGCGCGAGGACCTGGCCACCCTCGACAATGTCGAACGGCAACTCGGTCTGTTCAAGGATGATCTGCGACACGACCTGAAGTACTACCTCGGCGAGATTGACCAGATTTTTGAGGATCTGGCGCAACGGGGTAACGCCTTCTTCGACGAGCATATCCGCCTGAGCCAGTTGCCCGTGCTGATGAACAGCGAGCGCCTGCGGGCGATGTTCGAGCAAGAGGTGCTCGGTGACCTCGACCAGCAGATTGACCAGAAGGTCAACACGATTGTGGACTGGATGGTCGAGAAGAACCTGCGTCTGCAACAGAGTGTGGACGAGTACATCAAGCGCCGGGCGGGGCAGCACAGCGAGAAGCTGATCGGCAGTGTGGGCGGGAGCTTCGAGTACAACCGGCGCGCGTTGCTGGATACGGTGGGCCGGGCGGCCACCGAGGTGGTCGCAAGCTACGATAAGCAGGCCGCCTCGGCCGAACTGGCCGACGAGGTGCGCTCCTCGATTGCCGCGACGGCGATCACCGAGGTGGGCGCCGTGGGCCTGGGCGCAATTGTCGTGGCCCTGGCGCACGCGGTCTGGCTTGATTTTACCGGCATTCTGGCCGCGACGGCGGTGGCCCTGGGGGGCTTCGCGCTTTTGCCGGCCAAGAAGCGGCAGGCGAAAAAGGCCCTGCGCGAGCGGGTCGAGGCTCTGCGCGGCCAGTTGCGCGCGAGTGTGGAGCGGCAGTTCGAGCGCGAGGTGGACCGCTCCGTCGGCCAGATCCGCGAGCGCAACGCCCCCTTCACGCGGTTCGTGCGCGCCCAGCAAGGCCAGCTCAGCGAGTTGCAACAGAACTTCGCCGAGATTGACACTGCGCTGGGACGGCTACGTAAGGAAATTGAGGGGTAAGATCGCGCGGTCTCCCCGCATCTTCGGGGGTATATGTTCACCCTTCTCCTGGGAGCAAGGGCATCTTGCCCTCGAATCCTGACGAGGGCGGGACGCCCTCGCTCCCAGGTCTGCGAGGTCACCCCAACTCTGAACACGTACC
>JAOACN010000291.1 GCA_026417815.1 Chloroflexaceae bacterium
CTGGTGGGAGAACGACGGTCTGGTGCCCACGGTTTCGCAGCGCCACCCTTTCACCGGTGGCAGCCACCCCGTCGGCGCGCAGTTCGACGCCGACACCCCGGTGAGCGCCTTTGCGCCGGGGCGATGGCACTCCTGCTGGGAGCGGGGCATGGACCACCTGGACATCTGCATCACGCCGCAACTCACCCAGTTTGGCCGGCAGCGGCGCTTCTACCAGCGGTTGCTGCAGCGCCTGGCCGCGTTGACGATATAAAGAATGGGGAAACCAGGTTTCCCCATTCCCCTGCCCGTCGGAAGGCCCGGCGCGTTGTTGTGGCTACCGTCGTTTGAGATTCAAACTCTTCGGCAGATACACCAGGATGAACTCGTTATCGTCGGGGGCCAGGCCGGGGCGCCGGCCCGCGCTGAAGGGGTAGTTGTTGTCGTTGAGCACCAGCAGCGTGCGGTTGTCCACCGGGTAGACGGCCTCAATGGTGACGAAGGGGAACTTGAAGATCGGGCCGAAGCCGAAGGCGCCTTCCTCGGGCCGGGTGATCTTGTTCCGGTCGGTGATCTGCATCAGGTCCGCCAGCAGTTCCTTCTGCAGCAGGCCGCCCTCGCTCACCCGGTCGAGGCTCACCAGGTAGATGCGCTTGAAGAGGGCCGTGGGACCTTCGCCGGCGTCGCGCTCGATCACCAGGAACTCGCGGTCGTTGATCGCCGTCAGTTCGCCGATGGCGTGATTGGGCGCCTCCATCGGGTAGAACCAGATGCGGTCGGTGTACTGCTTCGTCGCCAGGTCAAACTCGCGCAGGAGCAGGCGGTTACGCACCGGGTCGTCGAAGAGCGGCCCTTCGAGCAGCGGGTAGAGGAACGTACCGCTGGTGTTGAGGGCCAGGCCCTCGAAGCCGCGGCTGGTGGGCAGATTGGCGGCGGTGCGGCGGGCTTCGGGCGTGGGCAGGGCCACGAAGTCGGGATTTTCGGGGGACTTCACCACATCAAGTCCACGGGCGAAGGGGCGCAGCGCGGGGGGTACCGGCGTAGCGTAGGGCGGCTCCAGCAGGCGGCCGCGGGCATCGAGGTGCAGCAGGAAGGGACCAAACTCATCGCCGACCCAGAACGTGCCGTCGGGGGCCAGACGGAACGACTCGGGATCGAAATCGCCGCCGGTGAGCACCCGGTCGAGGTTGGCGTTGACGATGGGGAAGGGCACGAGGCGGTTGGGGTCGCTCATCTCGGTGTAGCCGACAACGCTAACGTTGCCGCGACCGAAATCGGCTTTGAGTTCGTACCAGCGCAGCCGGTAATCAGGGCTGTTGCCCTTGGCGCCAAAACCATTGTCGGAGAGTCCGAGCCAGTTGCCGTTCCAGAGGGGCAGCACGGCGCTGAAGCCCTGCACCGGCTGCTGGGCGAAGGGCGGGCGCCGGCCATTCGCCGGGCCGATGGCAAAGCCCGAGGGCGGGCCGGCAGCGAAGGTGTCGGCGGGCAGCATGGCCCAGCCGCGCAACTCCACGTAGGGGGCCGTCTGGGCCTGAGCGACGGGCGCGGCAGCGGGCAGGGCCGCCAGCGCCAGCAGAACCACAACCACGAGCAGCAGCCACCGGCGATGGAACGCGATCCGCTGAAGCATACCTGGCCTCCTGTCGCGCGGCAGGGCGAGCCGCCAGCGCGCCATGGCGCTGCCGCGTCCTCGACCTGGAGGAACGCCCTGTTGCCCCCTGGCAAGCACACGGCCCGGCCCCGTCGCATGGTCCTCTGCGAGATTGGTACGGAGGCTATAGTACTACGAGAAGGTTATGTTCTAGTAAATAAAGGTTGAAATGTAGATTAAACAACGCTCTATCTTATCATTGACCTGCCACCGGGCCGCGTTTATACTAAGGCCATCAATGGCAGGGTTCTGGCAGCCCTGACGCCAGTTGCAGGGGAACGGGGAAACCGGGTTTCCCCGTTCCCCTGCCTCCTCTGGAAACAGGCCGTGGGCGCAACCCGGAGGGTTGCGTCCACAAGGGCAAAACCCGGTTGCCTCACACCTCGGCCCGCCGCAACCCTGGCGCTTCCCCGACGGCGCTGCGCGACGGCGCGACGCGACCTTGCGTGTTAGATTGTCCGTGCGTCGGAAGGAGGTAGCGTATGCGTTCGCGATGGTTGGTGCTGGTTACGCTCCTGGTCGCCCTGATCATCGGCGCCGGCGGCATTCGCCCCACCCGGGCGGCAGCGGCCCCTGCCGCCCCCCCCGTTCCTGGAGCATGTGTGACAGGCGCGCTGGTGAGTGGGGCGCAGTACAAGATCTGCGTCCCCCAGAGCGGCTGGAACGGCGACCTGGTGCTCTGGGCCCACGGCTACGTGCTCCCCGGCGACGAGCTGACGTTCCAGGATGAACTGCCGGGCGATCCGCCGATTGCGTTGCCCACCCTGGTGCAGAGCCTGGGCTATGCCTTCGCCGCCACCACCTACGCCAAAAATGGCCTGGTGGTACCTGAGGCGCAGCAGGATCTGCTCGAATTGCTGGAAGTCTTCAAAGCAGGCTATCAGACACAAACCGGTCAGCCCTACCCTGGCCGGGTCTACATCACCGGCGCCTCCATGGGCGGCCTGATCGCCACCCTCCTGGCGGAAAAGCACCCCGACAAGTTCGCGGGCGCCCTGGCCGCCTGCGGCATCGTCGGCGACTTCCGGCGCCACGTGAACTACTGGGGCGATTTCCGCGTGGTCTTCGATTACTTCTTCCCCACTGCCCTGCGACCGCTGCAACCCCTGGCGCCGAAGTCGCAAGCCTGGAGGGATCAGTATGGCCCCGCCGTCACGGGGGCCGTACTGGCCAATCCCTCCGGCGCGCGGCAACTCATCGCGGTCACCAAAGCGCCGGTGGATCTCCAGGCTGAGAATCCGCCGCTCAAAACCATCCAGTCCGTGATGTTCTACAGCGCCCTTTCCGCGGCGGACGCCGAGGCGCGGCTCGGCGGCAACCCCTTCGACAACTGGACCCGCTGGTACTGGGGCTCCGACAACGACCTGCGACTGAACCTGCGCGTCGCCCGTTTTCGGGCCAGCCCGCTGGCCCTGGCCGCCATTCGAAAGGATTATGAGACCAGCGGCAAGCCGCGCGTCCCCATCGTCATGCCCCACACCACCCAGGACGAGGTGGTGCGCTTCGACCAGAGCCTGCTCTACTGGCTGAAGGCCCGTCCCGAAGGCGCGGGGCGGGTGACGGTGATCCCCATCCCCCGCTTCGGGCACTGTAACTTCACCGCCAGCGAGATCGTGCTGAGCTTCGCCCTGCTGGTGCGGCAGGCCACCGGCGCCCTGCCGGCCGCGCTGGCGGCCGAGGTGGCGGAACTGGATGCCGCTCCGCTCGACACCGACCTGACCCCCTACCTGGAGGCCCTGCGCGCCGCCGAGGCCGAAGACGCCGCGCAACAGGCCCAGGCGATCTGGAACCGGGTCTACTTGCCGGTGATTATCCATTGACACCGAACGGGCGCTGGTAGGGGCAAAAGGTGTTTTGCCCCTACCAGTGCCCGCACCTTTTCAAAACTGCAACGCCCCCATCCTACCCTGCGGCAGCAATCCCCTGAATGCCGCCCTCGGTCATCTTGCGGGCGTCAATCAGCCGGTCCACCTCCTCGGGGGAGAGCAGGCCCTTCTCGACGACCACCTCTTTGATCGTCTTGCCCGTGGCCATGGCCTCCTTGGCCACCGCCGCGCCGTTCAGATAGCCAATCACCGGATTGAGCGCCGTCACCAGAATGGCGTTCTTGGCCAGCCAGCCCTCGGCCTTCTCCCGATTGGCGGTCACGCCCACCACGCACTTCGTCGTAAAGGCGTTGATCGCCCCGATCAGCACGTGCATCATCTCGAAGAGGTTGTGGGCGATGATGGGCATCATCACGTTCAGTTCGAGTTGCCCCGCCTGCGCCGCCAGGCTCACCGTGAGGTCATTGCCCTGCACGTGGAAACAGGCCATGTTCAGCATTTCGGCCAGCACCGGGTTGACCTTGCCGGGCATAATGCTCGACCCGGGCTGCACCGCCGGCAGGCGGATCTCGTCCAGACCCGTGGCGGGACCGGAGGAGAGCAGGCGGAAGTCGTTGGCGATCCGCGTCAGGGTGATGCAGAGGGTGCGCAGCGCCGCCGAGAAGTCGGCCGGGTCGGCCATGCTCTGCATGCTCTCGAACAGATTGCCCGAACTCCGCAGGCTCTGCCCGGTCAACGCGCTGAGCTTCTCGACCATGCGCTGGTGGTACTCAGGATGGGCGTTGAGGCCGGTGCCGGTGGCCGTGCCGCCGATCCCCAGCCGCCGCAAACGGTCGGCAGCGGTGGCGATGCGCTCGCGGTCGTTGCGCACGGCCAGGGCGTAGGCCCCGAACTCCTGCCCCAGGCGCATCGGCACCGCGTCTTGCAGGTGCGTGCGCCTCGACTTTACTACGTCGTCAAACTCACGGGCCTTGGCCTCCAGGGCATCGGCCAGGCCGTCAATCGCCGCCAGCAGTTCATCAATCCGCCAGAGACACCCCAGCCGGATGGCGGTGGGAATGGTATCGTTGGTGGACTGGGCCATGTTCACGTGATCGTTGGGGCTGACCGGCTTGTTCGGGTCGTCGAGGGCGAAGCCGAGGATCTGGTTGGCGCGATTGGCGATCACCTCGTTCAGGTTCATGTTGTGCGAGGTGCCTGCGCCGGCCTGGAAGGGATCGACCACGAACTGATCGGCGTGCTTACCCGCGAGCACCTCATCGGCAGCCTGGATGATCGCGTCGGCCAGGCGCGCCTCGAGCAGACCCAGGTCGCGGTTCACCTCAGCCGCGGCCCGCTTGATCACCCCCTGCGCCCACACGAATGCCGGGTAGGGCTTCATGCCCGAGACGGGGAAGTTCAGCACGGCGCGCTGCGTCTGCGCGCCGTACAAAGCGTTGGCCGGCACCTGCATCTCGCCGAGCGAGTCTTTCTCGATCCGGAAGCTCTCGGTCATGGCCAGGACTCCTTTGTCGGGCAATACTTGCTACTGATGGCAGAGATTGTAGCACAGCCTGTCGCTGCTGTTGCCACGGGGCCACGCGCACGCGCCCCGCTCTCCCGGCAGGCAGGGGCCTGGGGAAACCTGGTTTCCCCGTATCACCTCAACCAGCGTGAGGGCCGCCGGCCCCTCTCCACGAGCAGGGGCACGGGGAAACCCGGGTTCCCCGTATCACTTCAACCAGCGTGAGGGCCGCCGGCCCTCCCCGCAGGCAGGGGCGCGGGAAAACGGTTTTCCCCATCCTATAGCAGTCCTCTTGAGGTTGCGAAGCCCGGAGTATCAGGCGTACCGACGGGACGCAGCGCGGTGCAGACGGACGCAGCGTGCTGCGTCCGTACGGACGCAGCGTGCTGCGTCCGTATGCAGCGGAGGCCCATTGCGACCAGATCTTACTCGGACCCCATATACAGCAATCCAAAATCATATCACGGGCACTGAATGACCGCCTGGGCCCACAGGCAGCCCCCGCACACCGGAAACTCATTGCCCAGACAGTCCTCCAGGTTCGCCTCCGACAGATCGCAGCCGCCGCAGGCGGTGCAGGGCGCGAAGGCAAAGTTCTGCACCCGCTGGCGATAGGCCACATAGCCCGGGTCGTTCCACAGATCGAGCAGATCGCGCTCGGCGAGGTTGCCGATGATGTGCCGGTGCGACATGCGCCGGCGCCGGTGCAGGTAGCTGACGTGGTCGTAGAGCAGCGGCGGGCACGGGCTGACGTTGCCGTTCCAACCGACGGTCATCGAGCCGTGCTCGATGAAGGTGCAGACATCGTTGGCCCCGCCCAGGTTGTTGCCGGCAAAGGTAACGTTGGCGCCGCTGCGCAGGGCGCGCAGGAAGGCTTCTTCGGTATCGTCGTTCAGATCCATCTTGGGGAAGCTCAGCCGCGGCAGCCAGGCCGAGGGCAGGTAGGTAATGTCGCGCAAGGTGCGATTGTAGAGCACTTCGTCGCACAACTCGGCAGTGTAGGGCAACACGTTGCTGACCATAAAGCGCGTCACTCCCAGCCGCCGCCCCGTGGCGATCACCGTGGGCAGGTCGGCGATGTTGCGCCGCATGGCCACAAAGTTGATGCCCATCTGCGGCTTCGCGTGGTGCCCGGCCGGGCGCAACTGGCGGAAGCGGGCCATGTTCTCCAGCACCCTGGGCAACTCCGCGCCGAGGCGCACGTCGGCGTAGCTCTCGGGCGTGGCCCCGTCAATCGACACCCACAGCACATCGAGGCCCGCAGCGATCAGCCCGCGGGCGCGCCGCTCGTCGAGCAGCGTGCCGTTGGTGATCAGTTCGGCAAAGGCCCCCAGCGCCTTGACCTGCGCCACCATGTCGAGAATGCGCGGGTGGGCCAGGGGCTCGCCAATACCGCCGAAGAAAACCGCTGGCGGGGGCGTCAGGGCGCGCAACCCTTCCAGGATGCGCCCAAACGTCGCCTCGCTCATCCGCCCTTCCTCTACCTCCCAGCTATTGCGCATGCAGGTGCGACAGTCGATGTTGCAGAGGTTCGTCGGCTCGATGTACACTTTGTTGAGGTGCGTGACCGGGCGATGCAGGCGCAGGTCATTCGCGCCGACCTCCAGGCGCACCTGGGCGCCAGGTTCCAGCCCCAGATGCGCCGCCAGCTCCGGCGGGATCACCAGCCGGCCCTCGGCGTCCACTTCGGCCCACGCGCTTGGAAGGGTTCCCATACGTCACCTCTCGTTCCCAGGACTCTGTCTACACACTGCCTGCCGAAGGGTCCAGGAGGACGATGCCCTCCCGAGAACCCTCGTTCCGCGGCTGGTTGGAGGAGGGTGGGGAAACCAGGTTTCCCCACGCCCCTGCCCGAAGCGTCCGGGAGGGCATGCCCTCCCGGACGCAGCTTCGGTTGGGAAGCATTGAACGCGCCATGCCGTTCATCTTTCCGCAGTATAGCAGCGCCGCCCCTGGCGCCCCGTTAATCTGTGGCTGCCGCCGGGTGGTGAAATGGCGACCATTCCCTGATACCCCTGGAACAAAGTTTGTGGTTCCTGGGAGGGTGAGGACCATATACCCCTTCCTCTGGCGCCTTCCCTGGGCTAGAATGGAAGTGGTCCGGGCCGTCTCCTGTGGGTGCCCGGTACGGTGCAAGCGTATAGAAGTTCGCCAGCAGGTCTCCGGCGCCTTAGCTGTCACTTGCCGCGGCTTCCGCTGCGAGGAGGTTCGGAGGGGCCGCAGGCCCCAGCAACCCCCGTCAGGGGCAACGTGCCAACGTAGAACTACGTGGATCAAGCATTCCGGTCAGTGCTCTAGCTATCGAGGCCTGTATGCCCTTTCTGTACCGCGCCATTGGCATCGGCTTCCTCGCCTGCTGCCTCTTCGCCCTGGCGCTCAAATTGCTGGTACCCTTGCCCGCGCCGCTTGGCTATGCCCCGGTTGATCTGGGCCTCGGCCCGCGGGTCACGCCGGTCGAAGTGGTGATCTGGTATGGCACGGAGAAGCAGGCCTGGCTGGAGGAAGCCGCGCGCCGCTTCCAGGCCAGCGGCGAAACCGTCGGCGTCCGGCCCATCACCATCCGCCTGGTGGGTATGGGTTCGCGCGAGATCGCCGAGCGGGTGGCCCGCCAGGATTGGAGCGTCGCCCCGCGCCCCGTAGTGGTCAGCCCCGCCAGCAGCCTCTGGACCGACACGCTCGCCAGCGAGTGGGCCGCCCGCAATCGCGGGAGGATCATCGCCGACGAGGCGACGCCCCTGGCGCTGACCCCGCTGGTCGCCGTGGCCTGGGAGCAGCGCGCCCGCCTGCTCTGGCCCGACGGCGCCGCTAATTTCTGGAACGACCTCCACGACGCCATCGCCGACGAGGGGGGCTGGAGCGCCGTGGCCAAGGCCCGCGGCTTCGGCCCCGATACGCCCGAAGGCAAACAGGCGCAACTCTGGGGCCCGGTGAAGCTCGGCCACACCTCGCCGCTCACCTCGAACAGCGGCACGCAGACCCTCGTGCTCATGGCCTACGCCTTCCACAACAAAACCGCCGACCTGACCGTCGCCGATGTCGAAGATCCAGCCTTCCTGGCCTGGCTTGAGGAGATGGAGGTCGGCGTCTACGATCTCGGCTCCAGCACCGGTACGCTCATGCAGCAGATGGTGCAGCTTGGCCCGAGCAAATACGACATCGTGATTGTCTACGAGAACCTGGCCATCGAGTACATGGCCACCGGCGAGCAACGCTGGAACCAGCCCCTGCGCGTCTACTACCCCCCGGCGACGATCTTCAGCGACCACCCCTATGCCATTCTCGACGACCCGCTGACGAGCCGCGAGGAGCGCGAAGCCGCCCGGCGCTTCCGCGACTTTTTGCTCCAGCGCCCGCAGCAGGAACTGGCCCTCCAATCCGGCTTTCGCCCCATTGATCCGGATGTCGTCATGAGCGGCGCCGACCCCGCGAACCCCTTCGTTCACTACGCCAGCCGCGGCATCAGCCTGGACATCGCCGCCCAGGTCGAGTCGCCCCCGGCCGAGGTGCTGGCGGCTCTGCTCAATGCCTGGGACCGGCGCATCCGACCCCTGGCGCCCGCTGCGAGACCTTGAGGTGAGTGTGGATTGCGGATTGTGTACGCCGCTGATTGTGACGCAAAGACGCGAAGACGCAAAGCATATGAGGCGTTGATTGCGATGCCTTGCGTCTCCGCGCCTTTGCGTCAAATGACCCGAAGAAATGCTGGAGAGGTGTGCCAATGCAAAATCCATACGCCTTCACCGCCCGGCAACCCCTCGCGCTGATGGTGCTGCTCGCCGCCATCGCCGGCGGCCTGATACTCTACTGGTGGCTTCTGCCCCTGGGGCTGCTGGCCTACGGCGCCATGGTCCTCATCGGAGGGCGCAGTCCGGCGGTGATCGCCGCCAGCCAGCGGCCCGCGCGGCCCCGTTTGAACAGCGCCACCTTCCGCGCCCAGCTCAACGCCATCGAACGCTCGCAACGCGAGATTGAGCGCGCGGTGGCCCAGGCCAGCCCGCCCCTGGCCGGCTTGCTCGCCCGCATTACTGACCAGACCCGGGAACTGGTCGAGCAGGCCTACACCCTGGCCGAGCGCGGTCAGGTGATCGAAGCCTACCTGGTCCAGATCAAGCCCGAGGCGCTCCAGGACCGTATCACCAGAATCAACTGGCAGATCTCCAGCGCCGGCGACGCCTTCACTCGCCAGCAACTCGAAGAAACCCGCGCCGCGCTCCTGGAAAAGCAACGCAACGCCAGCGACCTGACCACCTACATCGGGCGCATCAAGGCCCAGCTCGAGCACATCCACGCCAGTCTCGACAACGTGCTCGCCGAAACGGTGCGCCTGCGCACCGCCGATGTGGTCAGCGCCAGCCCGGCCACCGGCGAGGTCGCCCAGCGCCTGGCCGACCTCAAGAGCGATATGGACGCTTTCCAGCGCGTGCTCGATACCGCTGTGGCCAGCGCAACCCCATGACGTAGGGCCGAAGCATTGGCGCAGCCAATGCTTCGGCCCTACGACCGCCCGCCCCGCACCAACCCGGTGGCCTGCGCCAATGCTTCGGCCCTACGACCGCCCGCCCCGCACCAACCCGGTGG
>JAOACN010000316.1 GCA_026417815.1 Chloroflexaceae bacterium
GTGTATAAGAGACAGGTAGTCCTCGGGGTTGCCGAGAAGGTCGCGCAGGGCCTGGCCCGCCTTGCGCATGATCCTGCCATCGGGGCCGGCGTACACGCCGCCCTGGCCGACGTTGACGGGCACGCCGCCACGCTCAAGCACGTAGATCCCACCGGCCGGCATCGCCACCGCCCGGTCGATTGTCAGGGGTTGTGTCCACTCGACGGTCACCTCGCCGCCGTGGCGCGCCACTGCGGCCTCGCGCTCGGGCCCGGGGCGCACCGCGACGAGGGTGTAGCTGCCGACGCCGAGAGGCCGGGCGAATAGCCGGTAGGTCCGGCCTCCCAGCTGGGCCTCGAAGGTGCAGTAGCGCCGACCCGATGCGCCGATGAAACTCCCGCTCCTGTAGGCCGCCGCAACGAGCCGGCCCACGGTGCGGCGCACGGCAGCGAGCATGCTCCCCCTGTAGGCGCGCCGCACGAGGTCGGCGAGTCCGCTCTGGCGGTGGCGCGCGGCGATCTGCCGCAGGGCCGCTGGCGTAATGGTCAGCTCCATGCCGTCCAGGGTTGTCCACATAGGGCGCTCCCTGCGTCTGTCAGGTATGCCGCGCTACAGCTCGTACTCCAATTCCAGATCGCGGGCCGAGGTCGGGCGGCGGCCGTTGCGACCCTGGGTCGCACGCGACCCGCGGGCAGCCGGGCCGGGATAGCCTGCGCCTGGCGGGCGCGGTGGGCCCGTCATCGAGCGGCCAGCGGAGATCGGCTCGGCGCGGTCGCGGTCCCAGGGCATCACACGGACGTCGCCGCTGCGACGGGCCAGGCCAAGAGCCTGGGCGCTCGTCAGCCACTCCTCGGCGCTTTCGGCGATTTCGAGCAGCAGGGCCTCGAATTGCGGCCGCTGGGGCTGCAGGATGTGGCCCTGGGCCAGCCAGCGCAGGATGTCGCGGCCGGTGACGGCCATGCGCTGGCGCGGCGAGGTCACCAGGCGCTCGTTGAAGTGGCGCACCAGCACCTCCTCGATCACGTCCCAGGCCGTATCGGCGCTGTAGAGCTCCCTGATGTCGGGCGCGTTGAGAATGCGGAAGGACTCATCTAGAAGCTGCATCACCTCGACGCGCATCACGTTCAGGTGACCGAAGGACATGAACTTGAGGTTGTTGCGCAGATCGAGCCCGGCCCGCCGCACGATGGCCACACTGCCGAAGCTGGGGTCGTAGGCCCGCTCGCGGATCACGTCGGAGATGCGTTTGTCGCGCCAGTAGAGGGCGACCTGGTTGATGAAGTGGGTGAACATGTGGTGAAAGTCGGTGTTGGCCCGCGAGTGGGCCAGCACGGGCGCATTGCCGTAGCCGAAGGCGCGCCGGTAGGCGATCAGACGGTCGCGCTGGGTGTAGCGCAGCACCTCGCGCCGGTCGAACTGGTAGAGGGCGAAGGCGCCCGGCCCCGAGGAGAGCCGCACCGCGCCGGCGCGGAACAACTCCTGGAGCTTCTGCATCACCCGGAAGACGCCGATGGTCTCGTGCTGGTAGAGGTAGTAGAGGTCGGCGACGGCCAGCATGCGCTCCGAGGTGACCGACTCGTCGTAGGGGATCACGCCGGGCGGCACCAGGGTGTCGCCAAGATCGCGCGCCGCCTGCTCGCCGATGCCCGCGAGGGCAGCCAGGCCCTTGTCGGGCGGCGGCTCGGCCTTCATATCGTCCCTGACGACCTCCTCAAGCAGGGCGTCGATGCGCCGCATGATCTCGTCGGCGAACTGCGGACTGGTCGTCAGGTCGGCCGCGAGGTCTTTGACCATCTGTTCACGCAGCGCCGCGATGCGGTCGTACAGGCTTCGGCTCTCACGTACACGTGCCATGGTCTGCCTCTCTGCTTGTCCGGCGCGCGGACGTGTCTCCGCCCGGGCGCCGCACGCTCCGCATCGTGTGACTACTCGCCGGTGGTGAACCCGGACTGTGACGAGTCAGACTCGTCTTCTTCTACGATGAAGGCGTCCTTAAGCCAGAACAACTCGCCACCCATCGTGAGCGCGACACCGTAGGGGCCGGCTTTCGTATCGCCTCTCACAAGGATCTCGACGGTGACGGTTCGCTCGGTAACGATCGGCTCGCTAATGACGTAGATACCCTTGCTAAACGTGACAGTGGCGTCCTCGTCGAACGTTTTCCCGCCCGTGCTTGTGATCGTCACGTTGAGGGTCTCACCCCTCTTCGCGCTGTTGGGCTCCAGCGTGAATGTGTCCGTGTCAGGTGGCGCGCCACCGGAGGGCCATTGCTTGCGCTTCGCTTGAGGTGGCTGGCCCGTGACGGTCAGCGTGCCGTGCGGGTCGCTTTCCTCATCGTCGGGGTTGACAACAATGAGGCTCCACTCGCCAGGCGCAAGCTTGTTCCGCGTGTCATCGTCGAGCAACATGAACAGCCGCGTTTCGCTCACCACAATCACATTTTCGACAGTGACGTTCGTCCCCTGGCCGTTGGGCTTGAACAGCTTGACCGTCGCGCCGGGCTCGAAGCCGGCGCCGTCCACGGTGATGTACGAGCCGGTCCTGAACGTGTCTAAGTCGATGGTGTCCGGGAAGACGCGGGTGACGCGCAGGGCGCCGCGGCGGATCTTGCTGGCGAGGTCGGCGGCCCGTTCGATGTGCTGCTCCAGCTCCGACAGGGCGTTCTGGACGCGCAGGGTGTGGAAGCCGGGCTGCGGGTTCTGCGCGCCTGCCTCCGCCTGCTCACGCGCGCTATGGACCAGTTCGAGCAACGTGTCGAGGGTCGGCTGGAGCGCCACCACGCCGTCCTTGCCGGCGTCGCGGATGATTTGCTTGGCCTCGTGGGAGGCGAAGCTCTCGATCCAGGTGAGCAGGTCGTCGATCGTCAGGCCAGATTCAAGCCGCACGATCTGCTGTTCGCCCTCGCTGAGGAAGACCGATTCCATCAGCATCCTGGCGCTGCGAACCGACTCGGTGATCACGTCGAGGGCACGCGAGAGCAGCACTAGCTGGGTGCCGAGGAAGACGTCGGCGCCCGTGCTGTCGAAGTAGTGCTCCACAGCGGTCCAGCTACGCAACAGGCCGATCGTGTGGTCAACGAGGATGAGGTAGTTGGTCCAGTTCTGCTCCTCGTCGATGCGGTTGACGCGGTCCTCATCGAAGCCGAAGCGCTCGCGCATCACGCCCAGGAGCCCGCCGACGTCCTCAGGGTCGTCGTCGCCTTCGAAGTCCTTGCCGAGGAGGCTGTCGAACAGGCCGTCGATGCGTTGGAGGCGCGGCCCGCCCACCCGGCCCAGTTCGTTCACCAGTTCGTGCCACTGGGCGAGGACCAGGGCGCGGATAGAGTCGACATCCTCCTTGTCGGCGTCGGGGCGGAGGGGGTAGAGGGCCTCGATCAGGGGGCGCGACTGGTCCAGGGCGGCGCGGGCGCGGGCATAGATGCTGGCCTGAGCGCCGGTCACCGCGCCCATGTCGGCCTGGATGGCGTAGCTGCGCGGTGTCCACTCCCACTCGGTGTGCCCGGCGACGTCACGGATGGTGAAGGCCTGGTTGAGCGCCGCAACGAAGCTGCGCGGATCACCGCTGCGCGGGCGCCAGGCCAGCACCTCGCGCAGGCGGTTCTCGACCCGCTGCGCGAGGGGAGAGGCGACGGACGGGGCGGCGCGCTGGGTCGCCGGGCCGATGTCCATCACCAGTTTGGGAAACGCGCCATTATTGTCTGCCATCAGGGTCTTCTCCTACGCAGAAGTTGAGGTCGGTTCGCGGCCCGAAGCGGTGCGCTCGTGCGCGATCAGAGCAGCCTGGCGCTGGCCAGCATGTTCGGCAAGCTCGCGCCAGCACTCGAATTGAGCCTCCTGCAGGTCGAAGAGCGGCTGGCGACAGCGCTCCAGGGCCTGCTTCACCGACAGGGCCCAGACGCGCCACTCACCGCCGCGGGTCCGCCCGACACGCGCCAGATCGGCGACGCGCTCGTAGGGCATGAGCTCGGTGAACAGGCCCTGGTTGACCCGCATGGTACGCTCGTGGCAGGCCGAGAGCACGTCGTGCAGGGCGCCTATGTCGTCGCGCCGCGCCGCGGGGTGGCTCTCCTGGACGGCGACCAGGGCCTCCATCGTCCAGCCGATCAGGTTCTCGGCGCCAGCGCCAATGATATCGACCAGGGCCGGCGTATCCTGCGGGGCGAGCTGACCTGCGAGCGGCCGGTCCACGACAACGGTCATGTGCAGGCCAGTGAGGGCCTCCAGGAGGGTGTGGAGCCGCTGCTCGAGGGTGGCGAACGCCGCTTCCGTGCTCATTGGCTCATCTCCTCGCCAATTCGTGGTAGAAATAGTGGGTGATCACCTCGGGCGGAGCGAGGCGTCGCTCGAAGGCGACGCGGGCCGCGCCGATCAGGAAACGCGCCGGGATCACGCCGGGATCGGTGCCTTTGCCGAGGCGCCCGGCCGCCTCCTCGACCATCTGCTGCTCCTTGGGCGCGAAGCGCAGCACTTCGGCCAGTGAGCGGTCGCCCAGGGAGACGTAGGGCTGGAAGCAGACCGTGTCCACCACCAGCGGGATGACCTCTGGCCAGGTCCGCAGGAGCGACAGCGGCATGGCGCCCCGGCCCGGGTCGGGGTACAGGCTGCGCCAGAGCTGGTCGTAGGCCCGGGCCTCCTCGGGAAAACCCATGCGGCGCAGCAACTCGATGCTGATAAAGGCGCGCAGGTAGGGTGTCGGATGGGGCGCGCCCTCACGAAAGGCCGTCACCATAGCCGGACCGCGGCCAATCACGTCTATCAGCGAGCCAACCACGGCCGGGCCGCCAAGGAGCAGCCCGCTGAGGTCGGCGAACACCTCGCGGTTCCAGCGCGTCCAGATCGCCGCGATGCGGCTGCCGTAGCCGCCCGCCAGGAGTCTGCGGGCGATGTTGCGGGGCACGGCGCGCTCCAGGCCCAGGTCGTTTTGCAGGTTGTGGCTGACTTCGTGCAACACCGCTCCCAGGGTCCACGGGTTGATCAGGCGGTGGTAGGGCAACTGGATCAGCGGGAAGGGATTGAGCTGCAATCCCAGCCGCCGCAGCGGGATGTTTCGCCTGAAGGTGGCCGGCGAGAAGCCGGTGCGCATGTAGGAGAACGGCGGCGGCGCAGGCACGGGTCGCGCCACCCCGAGGCCCATGTAGGCCTCGGTGTAGCAGTCAAGGGCGATCCGGTCACACCCCAGCAGCCAGGCGCCGAAGCGAGTCTGGCGCTGCCCGAACAGCTCGAAGTAGAAGTCCCAGACCCGTTCGATGGCCTGCACCCAGTCGTGAGCCCGCTCTTTGTAGCGCAGCACCCGCTGGAGGTTGGCGGTGGAGGGAAGCCGGAGGGCGGTGGCGACGGCGCTGTCAACCCGCGTCGTCAGCCGGAGCAGTTCGCCGCGCAGGGCGCCCATCAGCCTGTTGACGGCCTGGATATGGGCCTCCGTCGGCGCCTCGCTGCCCTCGCCGAACTCGTGGCGCTCGAACGAGCGCAGGGCCCTGGCGTGCCGCGTGACGTTGATCGCCTGCCCCGTGAGCCAGGGCGCCAGCTTTGGTGATAGCCGCCGCAGACGCGCCCGCCGCCCGGATACCCGGGCGCCTGTGCGCCCCGCCCGCATGCCTGCTGTCTCTGGCGGTGCGCTCATCGCTCAGTACTCCCGCAGCCCGAAGCAGTTCGGGCACAAGTGCTGCACCGTCCCACAATCACACATCATAGGCTGAGGAACGACGGGCTGGGCAACCACCGGCCGGGCGACCACCGGCTGGGCAACCACCCGTGGCCCCTGGCAGATGCACGGCGCTGATCCTCCCGCCACCTGGCCCACGACCCCGCCGGGCCCCACGATCTGGCGCCTGGCGCCCGGCCCTGCGACCTGGCGGGCAGGCCCGACGACCTGACGCACGACGCGGCCATCGGGCATCATAACACGGC
This sequence comes from Chloroflexaceae bacterium, assembly GCA_026417815.1. GTDB lineage: Bacteria > Chloroflexota > Chloroflexia > Chloroflexales > Chloroflexaceae > JACAEO01. The sequence goes on from JAOACN010000316.1 coordinate 5,886, forward strand.
GCACCAGCCGGCCGCGCGGCGCCATGGCTGGGCGGAGGCGGCCCACGGGTCGCACGCCCGGACGGCGGCCAGCGGCCTGGACGGCCCGGTGGTAGCGCCGATCCAGGGCGCGGGAGCGGCGGTAGGCACTGGCGGCGCGCCCGGGGCTCCCGACCACGCGCATGGTCTGACGAGCAAGGGTGCGCACGGCCGTGCGAGGCGTGACGGGTCGGCCCCGCGCGGCCTGACGCGCGAGCGACGTCACCGTGGTGCGGGCGACGGTGGGCAGCGTGCGGACGAGGTGGCGGGCCGGGCCCGCGGCGCGCAGCGTCCGGGCGACGTTGGTCAGGCCGCGCACCAGTTGCGGGGTTGACCGGGCGATCACCCGCGCTGCCTGCGGCGCGATGCGCGCCGCAACGGGGATCATCGCACCGACGAACGCCTCGGCCTCGGCCTCGCTCTGCGCATTGGCGGCAGCGTGCCCGAGATGTTCCAGCAGGACGTCGGGGTAGACACGGGCGATGGGGTTGACCTCATACTCCCACTCGCCCTCGTATTCATGCTGGGGCAACAGGCTGGCGAGCAACGTGCCGAGCTGGCTACCGAGAGCCTGTCCTATGCGAGCGCCCTGGCCGCCGGCGAGAGCCCCGCCGGCAGCGCGGCCGACGCGCCCAAGGCCACGGGCGGCGCTGCGGGCGGCGGCAAGGCCGACGCGGCGGAGCGTCGGGGAGCCCACGGCGCGGCGGGCCAGCTGGGCGAGCTGGCTGAAGAACGCCTCAGCCTCGCCCTCCAGCTCGCCTTCGTATTCCCACTCGCCCTCCAGCTCGTACTCCTCCTCACCCTCGTATTCCTGCTCACCCTCCAGCTCGTATTCCTCCTCACCCTTGTATTCCCACTCTCCCTCCAGTTCGTCTTCGTATTCCCATTCGCCCTCCAGCTCGTATTCCCCCTCGAACTCTTGAGCTGGAGCAGCCTCAAACTCATATGCGCGCATCGCCGCAACCATAGACCCTCCTTATGATCCGGGTGCTGACCCCTGAATGTGCCGGCCAGATCGCCGTGCAGGGGCGGCCGCGCCGGTCGTACGACGTGGGGTGATGCGGCCCTAGCCGCGCACCGGGGGCTGGCGACGCGCAGGCCTGACGGCGCGGTGGACGGCCTGGCGACGCATGCGGGCAGCGGCCCGGGCGCCGCGCACGTTGCGGCGCATGGCGGCCGCAGTGCGGCGCGGGCTGCTCAGCAACCGGCGCGTGGTGGCGGCCATCACCTGGCCGGCGACGCGCGGGGTCACGGGGCGGCCGGTGGCGGCACGACGCGCGAGGGTGCGGCCCGTGGAGCGTACAATCGACGGGATGATGCGAATCGCGGGGCGCGTGGAGCGTCGGCGGCGCAGCAGGAGCGTCAGAGCGGCGGCGCCGCGATTGAGGTTGGCGAGCACGTTGTAGATGCGTGCCCGGTCAGCGGCCGAGAGGGTGGTCACCACAGACGCGCCGATCATCGCCTCGGCCTCGGCCTCGGTCTGAGCGCGGGAGGCGACAGCGGCCATAAACTCGGCCAGGGCCTCCTGCTGTGTTGTGGGCGGGGCCTCAAGCTCGTACTCAGTCTCGTACTCGCCCTCGTACTCGCCCTCGTACTCACCCTCGTACTCGCCCTCGTACTCGCCTTCCCCGAGGGCGGCAGTCGCGACACGGCCAAGTATACTGCCGAGCGGGCCGCCAACGGCGGTACCGACGATGGGTGCGGCGACGCGGGCCACCTGCCTCAGCACGGGAGCCGCCCGGCGCACGAAACTCCCGATCTGCCGGAAAAACTCCTCGCCCTCGTACTCGCCTTCCAGCTCGTACTCCTCCTCGAACTCTCCCTCGAACTCTTCCTCACCTTCGCCGAGGAGACTGCCGATGCCCCGAGCAATCGCGCCAAGAAACTCCTCGCCTTCGAGCTCCTCCTCCAGTTCCCCCTCGAACTCTCCCTCGAACTCTTCCTCGAACTCTCCCTCGTACTCCCATTCCATCTGGCCATTCTGACGTGGCATCATAGATGCGCCTCCTTGATCCGGCTGGCAAGATGTCGCATGCTCAGGGATATACACCATTCACACCCGAGCGCCTAGTCGCACGAGGCAGGGACACAAGGATATGCTTCACGCACGTGGGGGTCACTCAGACAAATGACTGTCGCTTTCCAGCGATGGTTGTTATAATGCGACGGTCCAAAACCGATAGCGCGCTGCAGTTACGCCCGTTTAACACGTTCATGAATCATCCCGGCGTGTAGCGAACACACTACCTCGGACCCCTCACGGTTTGCACG
>JAOACN010000339.1 GCA_026417815.1 Chloroflexaceae bacterium
TTCCACGGCTGGGCGCCCGACGTCTACCAGGGCGCGCCGACGCCGATCACGGCCTTTATCTCCACGGCCTCAAAAGCGGCCGGCTTTATCCTGCTCCTGCGCCTGCTGACCACGGCCTTCCCCTCACTCAGCGGCGGGGCCAGCCTGGCCGACCTGGGCGGCTGGACGAGCCTGGTGGCCTTCCTGGCGCTGCTCACGGTGGTGGTGGGCAACCTGGCGGCCCTGCCGCAGACGAATGCCAAGCGCCTGCTGGCCTGGTCGAGCGTCGCCCACGCCGGCTTCGTGCTGCTGGCGCTGGTGGCCTGGGCCGCGCCGCAGCCCTTCGACCGCGACCAGGGCGCGGCGGCGCTGCTGTACTACGTGGTAGTCTATACCCTGACCAATCTGGGGGCCTTCGGGGCGCTGGCGGCGATCAACCTGCTGGTCGGGGGCGACGAGATCGCCGATCTCAACGGCCTGGCGCGGCGGAACCTGGGCCTGGCGACCCTGTTCACGCTGTGCATTCTCTCGCTGGCGGGCATCCCGCCACTGGCGGGGTTCTTCGCGAAGTTCTACGTGTTTATGGCCGCCTGGCAGGGCGGGGCGCGCTGGCTGGTGGTGGTGGCGGTGATCACCACCCTGATCAGCCTCTACTACTACCTGCGGCTGCTCAGGGCCATGTTCATCGCCCCGCCGCCGAGCGAAACGCCCCTGCCGGCGCCGCCGGCGATTATGGCCGCGGTGGTGGTGGCCGTGGTGCCGCTGATCGTCGTGGGCCTGTTTCCGAACCTCATTCTGGGGGTGATCAGCCGGGTGCAGACGGTGGCGGGGATGTAGGGGGGTGGGACAACCGGGTTTCCCCAGACCCTTCCGGGGAACAAGATTGCTTTTCTGGGAGGGCTCCGCCCTCCCGGACCCTCCCGGCGGGTAGGAGGCGGGGAAACCGGGTTGCTCCACGCCCCCTCAGAGGCAAGAAGAAGTGTTCCTGGGAGGGTTTTACCCTCCCAGACCCTCCTCTGAATATCCTCTTGCGCCACTCGTTACGATGACACGGTCTCGGCCTGGGCGGCCTTCCTGGCGGCGTGCTCCTGCTCGGCCAGGTACCAGGTGGCCTCCATGGCCGCCTTGCAGCCCTCGCCGGCGGCGGTGATCGCCTGGCGGTAGATGTGGTCCACCACGTCGCCGGCGGCGAAAATGCCGGGCACATTGGTGCGCTGGCGCCCGTCGGTGACGATGTAGCCCCCCTCGTCCAGCTTCAGAATGCCCTCGAAGAGCCTGGTGTTGGGCACGTGGCCGATGTAGGGGAAGACCCCATCGGCGGCCAGCTCGCTGGTCTCGCCGGTCTTGAGGTTGCGGATGCGCACGGCGCTCACCCGATCCTCGCCGAGGATCTCCTCGACGACGCTGTTCCAGACGAAGCGGATCTTCTCGTTGCTGAAGGCGCGCTCCTGCAAGATGGGATCGGCGCGGAGCGCGTCGCGGCGGTGGACGATGATCAGCTCGCTGACGTAGCGAGTGAGGAACAGGCCCTCGTCGAGGGCGCTATTGCCACCGCCCACCACCACCACCTTCTTGCCGCGGAAGAAGAAGCCGTCACAGGTGGCGCAGTAGCTGACGCCGCGGTTGGCCAGGCGCTCCTCGCCGGGGACGCCGAGCTTGCGCGGCGAAGCGCCGGTGGAGACGATGATGGTGTCGGCGGTGAGCTGCTGGCCATCGTCGGTGGTAAGGACGAAGGGGCGCTGCCCGGCGTCAACCCGCGTCACCAGGGTATCCAGAAAGCGGGCGCCGAAGCGGGCGGCCTGCTTCTCCATGTTGTCGGCGAGTTCAAAGCCGCCGATGCCCTCAACGAAGCCCGGATAATTCTCGACTTCAGCGGTGGTGGCAATCAGGCCGCCGGGCTGCAAGCCGCGCACCACCAGCGGCTCCAGATTGGCGCGCGCGGCATACAGGGCAGCGGTCAGGCCCGCGGGACCCGAGCCGACAATTACAACTTTGTTGTGCATGCAAAACCCTCCTCGCGAACGCGCAGCGGGACATACCCCCCTGCGGATGGCACAGGCATAGTATACCATACCGCACAAGAGTGACACGCGATCGGGAATACCCTGTAGGGGTATAAGACGATCTGCGGGACGGCGGCGCGCCGCCCCGCGGCGACCCGCGCCCATCCCGGCGGATCATCCCCCCGGCGGCGCCGGTGAACCCGCCCCGTGGCGACGCATGCCCATTCCGACGAACAATCCACCCGGCGGCGGCCCGTAGAGACGGCCCGCCGGGCCGTCTCTACGGCAACCCCGGGACCGGCCACGCCGCCCCGCGGCGCCGCGGCCCCCCACCGGCCCCGGGACCGGATCACCCCCCCACGGCGCGCCGCCGCCCCCCCACCGGCCCCGTGGCGACGCGCGCCCCGGGCGGCGCCGGTGAACCCGCCCCGTGGCGACGCATGCCCATTCCGACGAACAATCCACCCGGCGGCGGCCCGTAGAGACGGCCCGCCGGGCCGTCTCTACGGCAACCCC
>JAOACN010000475.1 GCA_026417815.1 Chloroflexaceae bacterium
CTGGTTGGTGCGGATGGTGTTCTTGGCGTCGAGGGTGCCCATCTTGCCCCGTCGCTGGCGCAGGGCGAGGCGGGTGCGCAGGCGAGCAGCCAGGCGATTGACGATCTTGCGCATATCGGCCAGATCGCACTCATCGAGGCGCTCGAAGGGACGGTCGAGCAATTCGGCCTCGGATCGCTGCCGGGGGCGGGCGCGCCCCTCGCCGCGGGCCATGTCGGCCATTTCGCGGGCCACCTCCTGGCCGATCTGCTCGGCGAGGGCCTGCTGGTTCTCACGGGCGGCCTGCTCGATCGCCCGCAGGGCCTCCTCGGCCATGCCCTGCTGGCGCAATTGCTCAAGCAGCTCGCGCAGGGCCTGTTCGAGCTTGTTGAACTGCAAGTCGCGCAGGGCCTGGCGGGTCATCCACTCGCGGTAGCGCTGGTTGCTCATCGTTGGCGGCCCCGCCTGGCCGAGCATCGCTCGCATCTCCTGGTCGGACACTGGCTCGCCGGTGACCATGGAGCGGAACAGACTGGCCAGGTGCTGGGGGCCGAGCTGCGCGAGCATCTGCTGGAGTTGCCGAAGCAACTGCTCGCGCTGCTCATCGGAGAGCTGGCCCCCGCCGGCCGGTTGCAGCGGCGGCGGCGCCTCTTTGCCAAAGTACAGCGGAAACAACTCCTGATAGGCGCCGAAGTCCTTTGCGTCCTTGATCAGGCTGGTCTGAAGGGCCAGGCGAAAATGGTCGCGGTTGGTAATGCCGGCCTGCTCGACGGCGCGCATCGCGTCGGCGGTCTCGGCCAGGCTGATCCGCACCCCGGCGGCGCGCAGGGCGGCGATAAACTCGGTGATGCGACGATCCATGCTCACTCCGATCGTGCGGTATCAGTTCGTCCACTCGCCGCCCCGGTAGCCTCCACGGGGGCGATCGGGCCGGTCGGGGCGCTCGGGGCGGTCGGGGCGGTCGGGGCCGCCCTGCAGGGCGCGGCGGGCGCGGCGAATGTCGCTCTCGTACTTCAGCAGCACGCTGAGCGTCGTATCAAGGGTGGCCTTGTCGAGCTGGCGGCTGTTCAGTTCCACCAGCGCCCTGGCCCAGTCGAGCGTTTCGCTGACGCTGGGGTGCTTCTTCAGGTCCATCTCGCGGAGCCGCTGCACCAGTTCCACCGCCTGCCGCGCCAGGCGCGGGGCCAGCCCGGGCACCTTGAGTTGCACCACCCGCAGCTCATTTTCCAGGTCGGGATAATCAATATGGATGTAGAGGCAGCGGCGCTTGAGGGCCTCGCTCAACTCGCGGGTGTTGTTGGAGGTCAGCAGCACCGTGGGCATGTGGCGCGCCTTGATGGTGCCCAGTTCGGGCACCGAGACCTGGAAATCGCTGAGCACTTCGAGCAGAAAGGCCTCGAACTCGGCATCGGCCCGATCAATTTCATCAATCAGGAGCACGACCGGACGCTCGCTGGTCAGCGCCCGGAGCAGGGGGCGGGGCAGCAGGAAGCGTTCGGAGAAGAAGACATCCTCTTCGCCGGCCAGGCGGTCGGCGGCCTCGCGCAGCGTTTTCGCGTCGCCGAGCAGATCGCTCAACTTTTCCCGGAGCAACTGGGTGTAGAGCAACTGCTTGGCGTACTCCCACTCGTAGAGCGCCTTGGTTTCGTCGAGGCCCTCGTAGCACTGCAGGCGGATCAACTCGCGGCCGGTGGCCCCGGCCCAACTCTTGGCCAGTTCGGTCTTGCCGACCCCGGCCGGCCCTTCGGCGAGCAGGGGCTTGCCGAGCTTGTCGGCCAGGAACATGGCCGTGGCGATCTCGTCGGAGGCAATATACTGCTGGGTGGCCAGCAGGTCGCGCACGTCGCTGATGGAGGTGAGCATGCCGTTGGATGCCTTTCTGTCGAAGTGATACCGGCGCCTGATGTGAGCGTGGGAGGATATGGGAGGGCCTCGCCCTCCCAGGAAAACTCTTTGCGTCCCGGTGATGCGCGGCCCAGCCGCACGGGCATCTGACGTGGATAACAGGGAGATCTACTTGCCAGTATACCATGATGCCGCCTTGCGCGCCGGAGTTGTGACCTGGAAAATCGGGTGGTATAGTGAGAACAGACGGGCGCGACTCCCGGCAGCATTTTCTGGTATTCGCGTTATGTTAAGCGTTTTGAACCGCCAGGCCCGATCTACAATCTACTGCTACAACGGGACTTCGTCTCCGCGGGGTTTTCGGAGGGGCTTCGTCCCTCTGAACCTCCCCTCAGGGGAAGTCTCGTTGGAGTGCTACAATCCGAAATCCGCACATGAAGGTTCCCCGCTACCGCGCCGTCCTGTTCGATCTGGACGGCACGTTGACCGACCCATACGACGGCATCACCCGCACCTTCGTGTACGCGCTTGAGCGCCTGGGGGTCAACCCACCCGACGACACGACGCTGCGCTCGTGGATCGGGCCGCCGCTGCACGACAGCTTTCGCGCCTACCTGGGGGACGAAGAACTGGCCATGCGCGGCGTGCGGGCCTATCGCGAACGCTACGGCGCGATCGGCATGTACGAGAACCGGGTCTACCCGGGCATTCCCGAACTGCTGCGCGACCTGCGGGCGGGGGGGTGTCGCCTGTTTCTAGCCACTTCCAAGCTGCACAGCGTGGCCGAGGCGATCCTCGACCACTTCGGTCTGACGAACTACTTCGACGCCTCTTTTGGCGCCTCGCCCGACGCCAGTCTCAGCGCCAAGGCCGACATCATCGCTGCGGCGCTTGCCCATATGCGACCCGAGGAGCGCGCGTCCTGCGTGATGGTTGGCGATACCGTCTATGATGTGGCCGGGGCGCGGGCCAATGGCATCCCCTGCATCGCCGTCACCTATGGCTACGGCGCCCGCGCGGCGCTTGAGGCCGCCGGACCCGACGCGCTGGCCCACAGCGTCGGTGAGTTGCGCACGCTGTTGGGATTTTAGATTTTGGATTTTGGATTTGGGATTTGGGATTTGGGATTTGGGATTTTCGATTTGCTATAATCCAAAATCTAAAATCCAAAATCCAAAATCCAAACCAATGCCTCTCCCAACCATCGAAGAGTACCCCGAACGCTACCGCTTCCGCTTCTGCCCCCGCTGCGCCACGCCGCTCGAAGTGGCGCAACTGTTCGACATGCGCCGGCAGCGCTGCCCGGCATGCGGCTGGGTGCACTATCCGCTGCCGAACATCGCCTCGACGGTGGTCATCTTTCACCAGGGCGGCGTGGTGCTGGTGCAACGGGACATCGAGCCTGACCGGGGGATCTGGCACCTGCCGATCGGCCATGTGGAGTACGGCGAAGATCCCGCCGATGCGGCCATCCGCGAAGGCGAGGAGGAAACCGGCCTGCGCCTCGGCGCGCCGCGCTTTCTCACCTATACCCACAGCCCCTCGTATGGCGATCCGCGCATGTTCTACATCGTCTTCAGCTTCGCTGCCGATGCTGTCGGCGGTACGCTAACCGGCAGTCACGAAGGGCGCCACACCCGCGTGGTGCCCTTCGACGAACTGCCGCCGCTCAAATGGACCAGCCAGCAGGCCGCCATCAACGCGCTCCGGGCCAGCCAGGGGCGCTGAGCTTTCTCGCCCTCGAGCGCATCTGCAAAACCTACGGCGCCACGCCGGTGCTGCGCGATGTGAGCCTGGACGTGCCAGCGGGCGCCATCGCGGCGCTGCTTGGCCCCTCGGGGTGCGGCAAGACGACCCTGTTGCGCATCGTGGCGGGGCTGGAGCTGGCGGATAGCGGGACGGTGCGCGTGGCGGGCGAGCCGGTTGACGGCGTGCCGCCGCACCTGCGGGGCTTCGGGCTGATGTTTCAGGATTACGCCCTCTTTCCGCACCTCGACGTGGCCGGCAACGTGGCCTTCGGGCTGCACGGCCTGGCGCGGGTGGAACGGGAGCGCCGCGTGGCCGAACTGCTCGAACTGGTGGGCCTGCGGGGCTACGGCGCGCGGCGGGTCTACGATCTGTCGGGCGGGGAACGGCAGCGCGTGGCCCTGGCCCGCGCCCTGGCCCCCCGCCCGCGCCTGCTGATGCTCGATGAACCCCTGGCGGCCCTCGACCGCACCCTGCGCGAGCGACTGCAAGACGAACTGCGGAGCATCCTGCGCGCGGTGGGGGTCACGACGCTGTACGTCACCCACGACCAGGAGGAGGCCTTCGCCCTGGCCGACGTGGTGGCGCTGCTTAACGCCGGGCGAGTCGAGCAGATCGGCGCGCCGGAGGCGATCTACCGGCAGCCGGCGAGCGCCTGGGCCGCCCGCTTCCTCGGGCTGGGCAACATCCTCAGGGGAACCCTGCGCGCCGATGGACGGGTGGAGACGCCCCTGGGGCCGCTGGCGTGCCGCGCGGCGGCGGGGCTGCGGGCGGGCCAGGCGGTGGCCGTGGTCATTTACCCCGACGCGGCGCGGGCAAACGGCGAGGGTAAGGGCGCCTGCATTGAGGGGACGCTCGGCGAAGCGCAGTTCCGGGGCCGGTTCTATCGGGTCGAACTGCGCTGCGCCGCGGGGTCGCGGTTGACGTTTGAACTGGAGGCGCCGCCCGGCGCGCCGGGCGCGGCGGTGACCTTGCGGCTGGCTCCGGAGGGTGTGTATGCGCTCCCCGAGGGGTGAAAGATCGCGCGCGGAGGGCCGTGCCCTCCGCGGCGCCCCGCACTGCTACGCAAAAGGCCGCGCAGCAACACCTCTCGGGAACGCAACATCGCCCTTACGGCGCGGGGGCTTTGAAGGCCAGCAACACCACCCCAAGCTCCTGTTCCAGGGCTTTGAGCCGCTCGAGCTGATCCTCGCTCAAAGGGGCGAAGGGGCTGTCGGCCTTGTAGGCCACGATCACGCTGCCCAGCTCCTGCTCCAGGTTCCGCAGACGTTCGAGGCTATCCTCATCCAGGGTCGCGGGCCGCACGGTGGGGGGAAGCATAGGAGGCGCTCCTTTCTATCGGGTTGCATCGTCTCTTCTCATTATACTCCGTAGACCTGGTTCACACCCACGTTCCCGTTGGAGGGACAGGGCTGATGCGACGTCCCTGAGGCTTGCCCCAAACCACCGAAAAAGATCTGTCGGGCGGCGAAGCCGCCCCACACCCCGCCGTCGGAGATGGACGTAGCACAAGCCCTGTCCGCAGAACCCAGGGCTTGTGCTACGTCCATCGGGCAAACCTCCAACCCCC
>JAOACN010000562.1 GCA_026417815.1 Chloroflexaceae bacterium
GTACGCTTCCAGATTGTTCACCAAGCGAAACAAGAACACTTCTCGCTTCACACCGTGATGAAGCAGATCAGATGGAAGACCTAACCGATCTAGCGCTCGTACCATAGTTTGCCATTTCCGGCGCGGGCCAGTGCCGAAGCCACCTCGCGTTGAAATTCCTTGGCTTTCCAGAAATTCACGGAATAGCGGGTAAAGTTCCATCAAGTGAAATGTGCCATAGCCTTCTGTATACCCAAGAGACTCTGCTATGACCATACCGTTATAGCGTAGACGGTTATACAGGCTACTGCGCCCAAAAGCACTTGTGGTCGTAAGCGCAACAAGGTGGGGTGGCAAGATGCGCTTTTCCATCTCGGTCGCGCGTCCGGAGTACTTACGCCAATAAACCTGGCGAACCTCGTTAGAGACTGCCGCCAGCGCTATCAGCTTCCCGCCCAATAGACGATCATAGGGTGGTACGGCCCCCAACGTTTGAATATCCATAGTCTGGTTCACCAGTTCCGTCTTCTTGCCCAGGGGATAACGAAACAGACGATCCCGCGCCGGAAAACTAAGAGGTGGGGACTGCAAGGCCAACAAGCCCATCAGTCTACCATTGGCCCGATCTACTATCAGGAACCTCAAACGGCGACCGTATCCCTTGGAAAATGGAATGGACCAGAGTAATCGGGCCATACGAAAGAGATTATGTTGTTGCTCTGTTGTGACTTCGACCAATGCGGGATCAACACGGTCGGGTACGATTTCGTCGCCATTGGCGAAGAAAGGAAGATATTCAGGAAGATGTCGCCGAAGCCAATCCTGGCGGGCGGCAATTTCTAATTGAGAAGCCGGCCTGTGGATCTGCCGCAAGCCCTCTTTGTCAACCAAGGGAGGACATAGTGTGCCATCCTCAGTTATCACAAAGCCGACTTCTTTAAGCCTATCCAGCACAAGTTCCTTCAGTTCCGCTGAATCCACTATAACGACCTTTATCGTGTTTGAGGACTGACAGCACTCAACCAATACACCTCTAAGGGCGGCCTAACGGTGTGGCTCACCGGCGCGAGCCGCAGGCGAAGCGTCCGGTGGAGCCGATGTTGGGCCGCTTAGTGATTCACTGAGGACTACACCGTTTGCACATACTCATTTTGCCTCCGCTGCTTTGAGCAACCGCGATGGCTTCCCGAATGCTGCTGAATGGACCATGCCAGCAGCCATGCTCTTCACTTGCGCCAGGATGAATACCCTTACCCTGATTACAAGAAGGGCAGCGCCCAAGATGTACTCTTGCCTTATGTCCCTCGGCTTGCCAATTTTCGTAAACATAATACGTCTCGCTCGGTTGCATAATTATTCCTCCCGATTGCATTTTGCAGAGTTACATTGAAAACAAAGCGGCTGAATGTTATCAATGTTGTCGGTTCCGCCTTCCGTCAAAGGCACAATATGATCTTTTGTCCAAACGAACTTATATCTACGATCAGGGCGTGCTGGAATCTCCTCCCAGCGGCGTCCACAACGTGGACAAGAATCGTAGTTTGCCAGCTTGTCCAGCCATTGCCGGCGCGTGTGTTTGCCGCCATTTTCGACTTTCCTTTGCGAATAGGCTACGGCGCGCTCTCGTCGACATGCAAGGCAGTAACGATGCCGTTTTCCTGTGCTTGCTGATGTCCAATAACCAAATTCTGTGCCTCCGCACTTTTTGCAGGCTGTTGTTATTGGGTGTGAGGATGGTGGTATTGCCATATAAAAATACAAGCGACCATCAGTTGTGGCGAGCGGCCCAACGGCACCGAGCTCAGCCGCCGCACGGAGCGAGCGCAGCGAACGGAGCACGGTCGGCTGGAGCGAGATGTTAGCCCGCTGGATAGTTATACACATCTGATCAACCACTGCTCAGTTTCCGCAGCTTGTCTATAAATATCTTGGGTTGCCAGCCTTCAGCCATCTTCTCCAGGAGAAAGGTGTCAAAGGCCGATAGTCCTATAGAAGCTATGTTTCCGATACCAGGGAGGAGACCTACGCCACTCGTTATTAGAAACCGCAGCGTTTTTATAGGAATGCTGTCCACTGCTGATACTTTTTCGAGAGATTTTACATATGCTCTTAGAACTGCGTAATCATCAATACCAAGTATTCTCTGGGACTCTATAGTTGAATGAAACCACTCACGAAATTCTTTTGCGGCTGTTCGCACTTCAAGAAGATTTGTCTCGTCGATGAATCCTTGTCGGAAGAGTTCTTGTATACTCGGAACACCCACCACTCTATAAAAAGTGGACAGACTCTTGTGCACTTCGTCAGTCAGAGGAAATATCTTTCCAATTTGGCGATATTTACCTACAAGAATTCTTTGAATGATTTTTGGGCTTCTTAAATAAGAGATGCCGTGCTGAGCCATAACAGTTAGGTAGATATTTGTCAGAATAACAGATTGTTCATCGTCAAAGTCCTTGAACTCGGAATTTGCAAGATCTGCTTGTGCAGAAGCAAACGCTTCTCGGAAGTGTTGAGCACTTGCTTCCACAGTAGATTGCCCAACAATGTCAGCAATCTGGTATTTCTCTTGTTTGCCATACGGTGATGTTTCCCGAAATGAGACAACCACTTTCTCCACTATAGTACTGGGCAATCCACAAGCATCCAAAACCATGCCACCGAGGACTAGAGGTAAATCCGTGTCTTGAAACGTATCCGTGTCTTGAAACGTTCCATGTTGTGCGAAAAAAGAAACCAGGGAAGAAGAAAATAACACCCAAGGATCATAAACAAACTTGAGGGCTTCATTCCTGAGAAGATCTCTCAAAACGCTAAATGGCAACCAAGTAGAAATCCAAGACAACTCGTGGAAGTGAAGAGTGCGCAAAACCACCTGATCGTAAATAATGAGGTCTTCTACAAGTTTAGCTTTTCTGACTTGTCTTGGGTAGATAAAGGGAAAGTGCCCAGTAAGCAGACTCCGTGCAGGCCGCATCTCTAGAAAGACGTTTAGGACATTTCTACGGGTCATTGACTATTGCTCTCGGGTACTAGAGTTGCACGTAAAAGCGGGCTAACATGCAGTAAACCGACCGCCTCCGCCTATTCCAGCCTGTACCACATTAGACGGACAACTTTCCGGCTAATCTCGCCCTGTACGGTGTTCGGACGCCCTTCGTCCGCCTATGCCGGCCTGCGCCATATTAGGTGGACAACCGTCCGCCTAATCCCGCCCTGTGCGGCGTTCGACCGCCCTTCGTCCGCCTATTCCCGCACATGCCCCGATAGACGGATAACTTTCTCTCCTGAAACTCACGTACGACGAAGCCGCATCATTTGTGTGCCTTGCGCGGTACATGAGTTGTGATGAGTATAGGTCACTCTATATCCGATGTAAAGGGGTTCCAGATGTCTTCTTCCGGCCATCCGCCCAGACTGCTCGATCAGGTGCGCGGCGCGCTGCGCCGCAAACACTACTCGCTCCGCACCGAAGAGGCGTACATCGGATGGGTGCGCCGGTTTATCCGCTTTCATAACCTGCGCCATCCGCGCGAGATGGGATCGCGTGAAATTGGCGCCTTCCTGACCTACCTTGCCGTCGAAGAGGAGGTTGCCGCTTCGACCCAGAACCAGGCGCTGAGCGCGCTGCTCTTCCTGTATCGCGAGGTGTTGCAGATCGAGCTTGACGCTGATCTCGCCATAACCCCTGCCAGACGACCTCAGTACCTGCCTACCGTGCTTAGCCGCACCGAGGTGCGCGACGTGCTCGCCGCGCTGTCGGGAACCCATCAGTTGATGGCGCAACTGCTCTACGGCAGCGGGCTGCGCTTGCTGGAGTGTTTGCGTCTGCGGGTGAAAGATCTTGATTTTGAGCAGCGCCAACTGATTGTGCGGCAGGGTAAAGGCGGCAAGGATCGGGCGACGTTGCTGCCCGCACGATTGCATGAGCCGCTGCGCGCTCATCTGGAACATGTACGTTCGATCCACGGGCAGGATCTCCGCGAGGGCTTTGGTGAGGTGTGGCTGCCTGACGCCCTGGCACGGAAATTGCCTTCCGCCAGCCGTGAGTGGGTCTGGCAGTATGTGTTCCCTTCCAGCCGGCGCTCTGTCGATCCGCGTTCCGGGCGTATGATGCGCCATCATCAAGACGAAAGCGGGTTGCAGAAGGCCGTCCGACGGGCGGCGCAGCAGGCCGGTGTCCAGAAGCGCGTCACCTGCCACACGTTTCGCCATAGCTTCGCCACGCATTTGCTTGAGTAGTCTGTAAACAAAGTCTTTCGCTACACCCCCACCCCCTCCCCAACCTTCCCCCGCTGGGGGAGGAGTCCGGCTCCTCCCCCCAACGGGGGGAGGCTGGGAGGGGGGCGGAAATGCCAGGAACCTTACTTTACAGACTATTGAGGCCGCTATGCTATTCGCACCGTGCAGGAGCTTCTGGGCCACAAGGATGTGCAGACCACGATGATCTACACTCACGTCCTGTGTCGTGGGCCCGGCGCGGTGCGTAGCCCCCTCGATGACGAATGAGACCTGTCGGGAATACTGTTCACACCTGGGGTAACAGGAGAGCCTGGGAGCGCGGGCGTCTCGCCCTCGAAGCCACAACGAGGGCTGGAAGCGAGGGCTTCCAGGAAAAGTGTGAACAGTTGCCTGTCGGGTCTCCCTACGCCCCGCCCGCCTCCACCCGTACCGCCGCGCAGTGCATGTGCCCCTCCTCCACCACCAGGGCCGCCGCCCCGCCCCTCAGCGGGGCGCCGGGGTCACGCATCGCGAAGATGGGCGCATCGTCCACGAAGGCCCGCAGCCACGGCCCTTCGACCGCCAGGCGCAGGGCGTAGCTCCGGTGCTGCTGCCAGACGAACGGCGCCTCGGCCAGCAGCGTGTCGGCGTCGAGGGCCCGCAGCAGGGCGATGCGCCCTCCCGCCCGCAGCAGCAGGGCGTAGAAGCGCCGCAGGCCGCCCACCCGCGCGGCGATGCCCGCCGCCGCGCAGAGCGACGGGGTGATCACCGCCTGCACCTCGTAGTCCCGCCACTCCTCGGCGCCCTGGATGAGCAGGCCCCGCCCGGCGTTCTGCGTCAGCCAGAAGGCTTCGGGCCGCTCATCGTCCCACTGGTCCACCGCGTTGACCCAGGCCCGCCGCCAGGCGCTGCCCGCAAAGGGCGGGCGGGTGAAGGTCACCTCCGGCGCGCCCCGCCAGCCGAGCCGGTCGAGGCGCAGGCCGGCAGCGCCCGCCACCGTCGTCTGCACCTCCACCCCGATGTCGGCCAGCGGCGCCCCGGCAGTGTCGGGCACCCGCCAGTGGAGTTCGGCCTCCGCGCCGGGGGCCAGGGACTGGGGCGGGCCGCTCAGCGCCTCCAGGGTGTCGTCGGGGCCGTAGACGCGGGCGCTCAGGCGCGCGGTGACCGGCCCGGCGTTCGTCGCGTCGGCGATGAGCCGGGCGTACACCTCCTGGCCGGGGTAGAGCCGGGGTGAGGCCACCAGAGGGTAGCCGGGCATTGCCAGTTCCTCGGGCAGGATGAACACGGGGGTCGCGGCGCGGGCCGACCCTCCCGCCGGCAGGGTCGCGCTGATGGCGAGTTGCCGCGCTCCTTCCGGGCCGACAAGGTTGCGCACCTCGGCCCCCGCGCCGCGAAAGCCCTGCACTGACCCCGGCAGTGTGAAGTGGAACTGCGCCCCGCCCTTCGGCGCCAGCGGCGGCAGGCCGTGCAGGGCGCGGCCAATGTTCGCGACGCGCAGGGCCTCGGTCAGGGCGTCGCTGATGGCCCGCCCCCCGTCGGCGCCGGGCAGGAAGAGCCGGTCGGCGATGGGGCCGCGCCAGTCGTAGGGGCCGGCGTCGAGGGCGGCCAGGCCGCCGCGGATTCCCAGCAGGCATCCGAGGTTGCCGGCGTTGCAGTCGGTGTCGAGCCCGGCGCTCACCACGATGCCCAGCGAACGCCCGAAGTCCCCGTCGCCCCACAGCAGGCCCAGGAGCAGGAGGGCCTGGTTGGGAACCACGTGGCAGCCGCCCCGGTAGCGGTCGTAGGCGTAGCGTTCGGCGATCAGGCGCCGCGCCGCGCGCCAGTCGGCTTCGCGGGCGCGCAGGGCGCGCAGTTCGATGATCAGCCGGGCGGTGGCGCAATCGGCGGGGACGCGGGCGATCGCCGCGTCGAGCAACTGGGGGATGCTCCCCTCGACGAAGGCCAGGGCCTCCATCGCCGCCAGCGCCCGCGCCGCATGCACCGCCTCGCCGTCGTGGCTCACCGACGCGGCGCGCCCGGCCAGGTCGGCGGCCAGGTCGGGATCTCCCGGCGCGACCATGGCCCAGCCGTCGGCGAAGATCCGCCCGCCGATCTGCTCGGCGACAATCCGCCCGTTGAGGGCGGCGGAGCCGCTGGCCGGCGCGGGAATGCCGCTCTTGAGGCGCAGGTAGGCGGTGTGCTCGGTGGATACGCCCAGGCCGCCCCACCAGATGCCCGTGCGCCCCTCGATCAGGTAGTTCAGCCAGGCGGCGCCGATCTGCGCCGGGGTGAGCGCCGGGTCGTTGCCATGGTCGGGCAAGGCCCGCAAAAAGGTGAAGGTCCCGGTGATATCGTCGTCGGTGACCACCAGGGGCAGCCCGAAGCGCGCATGCACATACCCGCCAATTTCCCCCACCTCGGCGCTGATGCGCTCGTGGGTCCACTGCTCCACCGGCCGCCCGAGGTAGACGCCGATGCACTTGCCGAGCACGCCAGCGTAGACGCGCTCCAGGTAGTCGTGCGCGAGGGCCATGATCCGTGCTCCTTCCTGGCGGGGCGCGGAGAGGCGGCATCTCCCGCGACCCCCTTGAACGGCCGCTGGGGTTGCAGGTGCCGCAGGCCCCCGCAGGCTTCTCCTTTCCGGCGGAGTGCGGCGACGCCGCGCCCCACTGGAAAGAGGTTTTCGGAGGGGCTACGCCCCTCCGAGCCCCCCCCACAATAAGAAGTCTCGTTGTAGTACTAAAATCCAAAATCTAAAATCCAAAATCCAGCATCGCCAGCACTTCGGCCCGCGAGGGCATAGCCGCCTGCGCCCCGGGGCGGGTCACCGCCACGGCCCCGGCGGCGACGGCCCAGCGCATGGCCGCCGCCAGGGGTTGCCCTTCGACCAGGGCCACCGCCAGCCCGGCGTTGAAGGCATCACCGGCGGCGACGGTGTCCACCGCGCGCACGGGCAGGGCCGGCAGGCGCAGGGACTGGTCGCCGGCGAAGAGCAGCGCGCCGTGTTCACCCAGCTTCAGCGCCACGGCGCCGCCGGTGCGCGTGTGCAGCGCCCGCGCCGCCGCGCCGCGCGCCGCCTCGTCGCTCAGGTCGAAACCGACCAGTGTGGCGGCCTCGCTTTCGTTGGGCGTGATAATGTCGGTCAGACGGTACAGCTCGGCGGGCAACTCGCGCGCCGGGGCCGGGTCGAGGATGACCGGCACGCCCGCGCGCCGCGCCGCGCCGGCCGCGGCGATAACCGCCTCCAGGGGGATCTCGAGTTGCAAGAGCAGCGCCCGCGCGCCCGTCAGGGCCGCCTCCAGCCGGGTCACATCGGCGGGACCAATCGCCCCGTTGGCGCCCGGCGCCACGATGATCGTGTTGCGCCCCGCATCGTCCACAGCGATCAGCGCCACGCCGGAAGGCCCGGGGGTGGTCAGCACGTCACGCTCGTCAACCCCGGCGGCGCGCAGCCCTGCCCGCAGTTCCGCGCCCAGCGCATCGTCGCCCACCCGGCCCACCATGCGCGTCGGCGCGCCCAGGCGCGCGCAGGCCACCGCCTGGTTGGCGCCTTTGCCGCCCGGCGCGGTGAAAAAGGCGTGCCCGGATACCGTCTCCCCGGGGGCGGGCAACCGCGGCGCGCGGGCAACCAGGTCCATGTTGATGCTGCCGAATACGACGATGGTCATGGCTCGCTCCGTGTTTCGTGGGAGACAGGGGGGCTGATCCTCACCCTCCCCCGCCTCGCTGCGCTCGGCGCCCCCTCCCTCTCCACCGCAGGTGGAGAGGGAGGGGATCAGGGGGTTCTCAGATGTAGGGTTTTCCGGCACATCCTCGCGTCACATTCGCCATCCGGGGCATTGGGACGCCCAACTTCCCCCTCTCCAACTATGGTGGAGAGGGGGGCAGGGGGGTGAGGATCGCAAGCGCATTCGAATGCCGCAAGCCCCTTCTCGCTCGAAAAACCCTACACCTGAGAAGGGCCGGGGGGAGGGTGAGGCCAACCGCCCTTCCTTGCCACCGCATCCCGCGGTTCAGCGGTACAATACAAGAATAGTACCCCTTCCCGCCGCCCGCGGCGGCGATACAGGAGCAACTATGCCAACCATCGCCGTGTTTCACGTGTCCGCCGGTATCGGGCACACCAGCGCCGCTCAGTCCATCGGCGCCGCTCTGCGCCTCCATCCCGGCGTGACCGTCGTGGTCGAGGATGTCTTCGATCACGTCAACGACATGGCCCGCAAGGTGATTACCTCGGCCTACAACGAACTCTCCACCCGCCTTCAACCCCTGTACACCATGGTCCACTCTCGGCTACACTTCCAGGACACCGAGGATGCCCTGCGGGCCAATGCGGTGCTCAAGACCATGGGCCAGCCCTTTCTCAAACGCTTCGAGCGGCGGGTCGAGGAGCTCCGGCCCGACGCGATCATCTGCACGATGCAGTGGCCCCTCCACGTGTTGCAAGACTACGGCGAACGTACCGGCGTGCCCGAATATGCCGTGATCACTGATTTCTCTGTCCAGAGTAGCTGGCTGCGCGAGGGGGTGGCGGCCTACTTCGTGGCCAGCGAACTGACCCGCGACGTCCTTCTGGCCCGCGGCATTGAACCGGAGCGCGTCCACGTCACCGGCATCCCGGTGAAGCTGGAACTGGCGGAGCCGAAGGACCGCGCGGAGATGCGCCGGCGCCACAACCTGCCCCTGGAGCCGCCGCTGGTCACCGTCATCGGCAGCGGCGTCGCACCGGAGCGGGTGCGCCACATGGTGGCCCAGTTACTCAAGGGCGATCAACCCGCCACGGTCGTTACCGTGGCCGGACGCAACCGCTACCTCGACGAGGCCCTCGCCGACCTGGCGCCCGGGCCGCTGGTGGGCCTCCGCAAGCTCGGCTTCATCGACTATCTGGATGATCTCGTTGCCGCCAGCGACCTGGTGATCTCCAAACCCGGCGGCCTGATCACTAGCGAAGTGCTGGCCCGGGGCACGCCGATGATCGTGATTGACCCCATTCCCGGGCAGGAGGAGTGGAACGCCGACGTGGTGTCCGGCTCGGGCGCGGGCATTCAGATCCGTGTGCCGGAACTGGTGCCGCGGGCGGTGCGGACCGTGCTGGCGCGGCCCGCCTGGCTGGAGCTTATGCGCGCCCAGGCCCGCGAGATCGGGCGCCCGCGGGCGGCCTACGACATCGCCGCGCGCGTCCTGGCCGACCTGGAAGCCCGGGCTACGTCCCCGGCAGCGGCCTCCGGCGGGCAAAGTTAAGCGTGCGGCGCGGGGCGATCGAGGTGCCCAGCACCGTTGCCACTTTCTGGCCAAACACCGCGTAGAAGGACGAGATGCGCAGGCAGGCCAGGTGCGCCGCCGTCACCGACAGGCCGCTGTCGAAAAACTCGTCGTCCACCCCATCAATCACCCCACGCACGCTGAAGCTCAAGAAGTCGTGCGGGTCCCACACGTTCCACCAGTAGCCGAGGAAGCGCCGGTCGGGGAAGGGGGCGGCCTTGCCCTTGCCGTAGACCGGGTCGCTGGCCAGAAACAGCTTCATCTCCTCGAACATGCCGATCTGCGAGGAGAGCGAGGCCCAGAAGTCCACGTGGATGTCTTCGTACCCCGGCGTAGCGGGGAGAAAGTGCGTCAGCACATCGTAGAAGATCGTCCCCCCCAGGCTGTGGGTAAAGGCGACCAGCGGCTCGCCGCCGCGGGCCAGTTGCTCGGCGCGGGCCCGCCGCAGCGCCTCCAGCACTCGTGTAGGGATGACGCCGGGGTTGGGCGCCCGGCCCCGGTGGGCGAAGTAGTACAGCGCGTCGCCCATGAACATGGCGCTCAGGCGGGCCTGGGGCCGGCCCAGCATGGCCAGCACGCGCCCGGTGTAGTAGCCCAGGGTGGCCGAGAAGCGCAGCACCAGCTCGCGGGCGATGTGGCGCTTGCGTCCGACCACCAGCAACTTCTGTAGCGGATGGTCGCGCCAGAACAGCGGTGGGGGCGTTGGCGGCATACTCTCGCCCTCCCAGCGCAACTCGGCCCCGATGTCGCCCCAGTAGGCCGTGATGATCGCCACCCGCTCCGGGTCGGGCGCGATTGCCGGCGCGACGTAGTGCCGCAGATGCGAGCGCACGTGCTCGTGGTCAACGTGGTACTTCTGGTAGTATTCGCGGGTTCCCGCCCCGTGCACGAAGACGATCGGCATGGCTCCCTCCGTCGGCACGCCGTTGCGGGCAATCACGTCGGCGTACCACTGCGCCGAGGCCCTGGGACGGCGCGCCTGGGTCGTGTAGTCTACGTGGATCAGGCCGAAGCGCGGGCCGTAACCATCCTCCCACTCGAAATTGTCGAGCAGCGACCAGACGAAGTAGCCCCGCAGATCGGCCCCGGCGGCGATGGCCCGGTGCGCCTCGACGAGGTGCGCCCGCAGGTAGGCGATCCGCTCCCGGTCGTCAATCGCGCCATCGGGGCCGGGATGGTCGGCGAAGGCCGCCCCGTTCTCGGTCAGGTAGAGGGGCAGGTCGGTGTACTCACGGGCCAGGGCCAGGGCCTCGCCGACGCATGCCGGGTAGATCTCCCAGCCCATGGCCGTCTTCGGCCCCGGCCCCGGCACCTGCCGCGCGCCCATGATCGGATTGCTCGCCGCCGCCAGCACCCGCACGTACACGTTGATCCCCAGGAAGTCCGCCGGTTCGGCGATGATCGCCATGTCGCCGGGCGCGGCGGGGAGGGGCACGCAGCGCCGGCGGAAGAACCGCAGCGCCAGGTCAGGATAGCGCCCCCGAAACAGCGGCTCCAGAAATAGCCGGTTGGTGAGCGTGTCGAGGAGTTGCGCGGCGCGAACGTCGCGCGGGCGGGGCGAGGCCGGGTGGCAGGGACGCAGGTTGAGCACCATGTCGATGCTCGCGCTCCGGCCGATGATCTGCCGGAAGGCCCGCACCGCCAGACCGTGGGCCAGGAGCAGGTGGTGGGCCACGGCGAGGGTCTGCCGGGGCCGCCCGACGCCCGGCGCCTTGGTGTGCCCGGCATAGCCGGCGTAGGTGATCAGCATCGGCTCGTTGATCGTGGCCCAGAGGGGCGCCTCGTCGCCGAGCCGCTCGAAGAGCAGCGCCGCGTACTCGGCGAAGCGCAGCGCCGTATCGCGCGCGGCCCATCCGCCCCGATCCTGGAGGGCCTGCGGCAGATCCCAGTGGTAGAGTGTGATCATCGGCACAATGCCATGCTCGCGCAGGGCCGCCACCAGGCGCCGGTAGAAGTCGAGCCCCTTCTGGTTGAGCGGCGCGCC
The DNA here is from genome assembly GCA_026417815.1 of Chloroflexaceae bacterium. GTDB lineage: Bacteria > Chloroflexota > Chloroflexia > Chloroflexales > Chloroflexaceae > JACAEO01. The sequence goes on from JAOACN010000562.1 coordinate 11,426, forward strand.
GCCGGTGGGGAAGATCCGCGGCCAGGCCACGCTGAAGCGGTACGCGCCCAGCCCCAGACGCGCCATGAGCGCCACGTCTTCGGGCCAGCGCCGGTAGTGGTCGCAGGCCGGTTCACCCGTGCCGCCGCCAGCGATTCGCCCCGGCAGCCGGCAGAAGCGGTCCCAGATGCTCTCGCCCCGCCCGTCGGCGCTGGTGCTGCCCTCGATCTGAAAGGCCGACGTTGCCGCGCCCCACAGAAAACCCGGCGGGAAGCGCAGCAGGGTGGCTGGCGCGGGCGCGGCGCCCGGCGTGGATGAGGAAGATGAGCCTGGCAGCGACATACCCGTATTGTAGCACCCATGTCGTGAACGTTTCAGAATTGCAGTCTGCAGCGGCTCACATTTCATCGTTCATTCATTATAGGCCGGCTGCGCACATTGATTAGACCACCGCAGCCCCTACCAGACGTGAGGGTGTGGGAGGGTCGCGCCCTCCCACGCGTTCTGTACCTGCCAACCGGCGGCGTCGCCTGCCGAACGCGCCCTGAGTTTACGATCTTGTAAGTTTTTCGCAGAGGTATTCAGATCTGCGCTTCCTTTTGCTACAATTCGTGCGACCGTTGAGAAGCGCACGCCTCAACATCGTAGAGGGTGGCATTGGGCAACATGCCCCCTTGTGATTGTCGGTACCGAGGTGAAAACGGGCCAGCCCCGGGAGGGTGCAACCATTCAAGGAGAACAGGTGTTGTTTCCCTCGTTGTGCAGTGATAAAGGCCCTCCCATGGGCGGGTTGGGGAGGGCTGTACCCTCCCAAAAAATACTCTTACTTCCCCGGGTTGCACGGCAAAGCCGCATGGGTTCTGATTGGCATTGACACAAGTTGTAAGGAGCAAATGCAATGCGCCGGGCTGTAGCCATTTTGATCCTGACGGTCGTACTGGGCGGGCTGAGCGCCTGTACCCTGACCAGCCAGCCCCGGGCCGAGGAGCCTGTCCAGCCGGTCCCTACGACGCTTCCCGCCCTGAGCGACAGCTTTGGGGTGCTGGCGGAAGGACGGGTCGTTCCGGCGGCCACGGTCAACCTGCTTTTCGAAACCGGCGGTACGGTTGCCGAGGTGCTGGTGAAGGAGGGTGACCGGGTGGTTGCCGGTCAGCCTCTGGCGCGCCTCGATACCCGCGATCTGGCTTTGCGGGTCGAGCAGGCCCAGGCTACGCTCGAACAGGCCCAGGCCGAGTACGAGCGCCTGCTTGAAGGTGCGCGGCCCGAGCAGGTCGCCGCCGCCCGCGCCGAACTCGCCCGCGCCCAGGGCCAGTTGCGCGCGGTGCAGGCCTCGGTGAGCGAATCGGACATCGCCGCTGCCCGCGCCGATCTCGAAAGTGCCCGGGCGCGCCTCAAGCAACTCGAATCCGGCCCCCGGTCCACCGAGGTGCGCTCGGCCCAGGCCGCGGTGGATGAGGCTCGCGCCAATTTGCAGTTGCAGCGCGACCGGCTCTCGCAGGCCAAGACCGATGCCGAACTGCGTGTTGAAACGGCAGCGAATGCGTTGCGTAACGCCCAGGACACCTACAGCCGCATCTACTGGCGCAACCGTGGGCTAGAACTGGATCAGGCCACCGAACTGGCCGCCGGCTTCCGCGAGGAAGAAGCCGCCGCCGCCCGCGCCGTCGCCGATGCCGAAACGGCCCTTGAGCAGGCCCGGTTGGCCTACGAGCAGGCAAAACTTGCCGAGCAGAGCGGCCTTGAAATCGCCGAGGCCCAGCTCCGCGATGCCGAGGCCCGCTTTGACCGCCTCCTCAGCCCCGCCGATGCTGATGCGATTGCCGCTGCCCGCGCGGCGGTAGCCGCCGCCCAGGCCCGCCTCGATAGCCTCACCGGCAATCGCCGCGCGGGTGACATCGAAGCGGCTCAGGCAACGGTTGACAGCGCGCAGGCGCGCCTGGCTGAATTGCAGGCGCCGCCTACCGATGCGACCTTGAGCACCTTCGCCGCCCGCATCCGCAGCGCCGAAGTCGGCCTCAAGCAGGCGCAACTGGCCTTCGAGCGCGCGACCCTCACGGCGCCGATGAGCGGCGTGGTGGCCGAATTGAACCTCAAGGTCGGCGAGGTCCCCTCGCCGAACCTCCCGGCCATCGTCGTGGCCGATATGAGCAACTGGAAGATTGAAACCGAGGACCTGACCGAACTGAGCATTGTCCGTATCCGCGAGGGCGATCCGGTCACGATTACTTTCGATGCCCTGCCCGGCTTCGAGCTCCCCGGCAAGGTCGCCCAGATCAAGCCGATGGGCCAGAATCGGCAGGGTGATGTCGTGTACACTGTGGTCGTCATCCCCGACCGCTGGGACGAGCGCCTGCGCTGGAACATGACCGCCACCGTGCGCGTCGCCGGTGACTGATCCGGCATGGGAAGGGGTGGGAGGGCCTGGCCCTCCCACCCCTATTGCTTACGGCATTGCCCCCCAGCGCACCAGCCGTTCGCGCCCCAGTAACCCCAGGTGAATCTCGGCGGCCCTGCCCCCCCGCGCCGGATGGTGTTCGATCCGCGCCCGCTCGAAGTACTGCACGGTATACCTGCTCCCCGACTCTGCCTCTTCCACCTCGAACGGCTCACTCAACGGCAGGCCAACCAGATCCAGCCCACCGGCCCGTTCCCAGGCTTCCAGGAACGGTGGGCAGAGGCTGCGGCCTGTCTCCGGGAAGAGCCGGCACTCCGGTGGAGCCTCGCTCTGGTATGGCAGGGTTCGCCAGTCGATGCCCGTCTGCTGCAGCGCCGTCTCGCCAAGGCGCGATAACTGAACCTCGTAGGGAGTGCCGCTGAATTCGGGGAAGTGCTCGAAGCGGGCCCGCTCGAAGTACTGCACCGTGCGGGGCCGCCCGCTGCCCGGCTCCGGTTCGATCACCTCCTCGGTAAGCGGGTAGCCAAAGCGCGCCAGCCCGCCCCGCGTTTCCCAGAACCTGCCAAACACGCCGCCCAGGCTGTGCCCGGTAGTGGGGAACACCTGGCCATTCCGTGGTGGAGGGTCATACTCGATGTACAGCGGCGCGCCAATCCCAACCGGCCGCAGCGTGAGGCGTCCGTTCACACTGGCCAGCACGTGCTGCACCTCGCCGTTCCAGGCGCGGACCAGCGCCTCGCGGCACCCGCAGGCCACCTCCATCGCCGGCGCCGCTTCCCCCGTGCGCCAGAGCACGTCCACCCGCCGGCCCAGGCCCTCGAACCGGTACCAGTGGACCCCGTCGGCGCCGTTGCGCCTCACCTCGCGCAATGTCAATCCGCCGAGCATCTCGGTCATTGTCCGGTAGGCCAGGAAGGCCGGCTTCCGCAGGTCGCGGCGCCCCGGATCGAGCGGATAGGTCCGCCGCAGCAGGCCATAGTGGAACTCTACTTCGTCGTCGTCGTAGATCGGCCGCTCGTAGGACGCCGCGGGGGCGGTATCGTTGCGAAAAGCGTACCAGAATACCTTTTCGATACTCGGATGCGCGATCGCCAGCAGGTAGGCGCGCACCAGGAAGTGCGCCTGAGTGTCCTCGTCTACGCCATAGCGGCCACGATAGGTAGACCAGCCCAGTTCGGTGAGCCAGATTGGCCTGGGGCCGTAGGCGCGCAGAATGGCGTCAAGCCGCGCCATCTCCTGGTGGAAGGTGAGCGACTGGTCACGCCGCCACACATCGCCTTCCGGCGTGTCGGGACGGTAGGGGTGGATGGCGATGATGTCCACGTGGTTCCAGCCACCCAGCCGGCCCACTTGCTCGAGATAGTCGAAGTAGTCGTAGTGATGCGGTGAGGGCGGTTCGCTCCAGATGCTCGCCAGGCCGCCCATCACGATCCGGGCCTCGGGATCGGCGGCGAGCGCGGCGGCCCGGCCCACCTCCAGGATGCGCACAAAATCCGCGACGGTGTACAGGCCGCTCTCGTAGCCCGAGGCGGCCAGGTTCGGCTCGTTCCACAGTTCCCAGTGCTTGATCTGACCCCGTTCGCGGCCATAGCGCGCCACGGCGTTGTACACGAAGTCGCCCCAGTCGGCGATCCACTCATCGGGGTGGGGGTTCTTGCCCTTGAACCAGGCGGGATTGTAGTCGAGCAGACCCAGCAACCTGATGCCGGCCCGCGCCTGGGCGCCGATCGCCAGGTCGTAGTTGTAGAAGCCCCGCTCGTCCCCGTCCCAGTCGTAGGGGCCACCCGGCTGCTGCTGCACCCGGTCCCAGAAGATCTCTTCGCGTTGCCACTGGACGCCGGCCTCGCGCAGCAGGGCCACGGCAGCGGGGATCTCATCGGCGCGCACCCGGTTGCCAAGCGCAGCAACCACGCCAAACGGGCTGCCCTTGTTTTGCCAGGGCAGTTCCCGGGCCGTGACGGCGCCTTGAGGGCCGATGGGGACGATCAGCAGAAGCAGAAGCAGCGGAATGATCCAGCGTAGTGGGCGAGCATGCATGGGGCGCGTGATCCTCGAGTCAGAGTAACGGGTGCGGATGGGAGGGGTGTGGGGAAACCAGGTGTCCCCTTCCTACAACCGGCGGCAAGCGTGTGGCGCCTTCGCTTCCCTCAAAGCAAGGAAAGAGGATTTCTGGGAGGGCTTGGCTCTCCCGGAGCCTCCCGAAGGAGGGATCCGCACAGGCGCTTACACCATCCCGCGGATTTCCGCGCGACCGCGCTCGTAGCGTCGCGACAGTTCATACGGCGAGACGCCGAACAGATACTGCAGCCATAGCCAGAGGTCGTGCAGCAACTGCTGAAGCACGCCGTTTTCCAGAAAGCGCCGCGCGGAGGTGACCACTTCGGCAGGCACGACATAGACCTCGGACCGCGCCCGCGCCAGTTCGAACAGGCGCACATCCTCAAAGAGCGGCCAGTCGGGGAAGCCGCCCAGTTCGGCAAAAAAGTCGCGCCTGATGACGATCCCCTGATCGCCAAAACTGGTCAGCAGGGAGTCGAACCACATCAGCCGCGCGGCAATATCCAGCAGCCAGTCGTGGACATCGAAGCTCAGGCGAAACTTGGCGATCCGCACCGCCGGATCAGAGAAGATGTCCCGCAGGAGCACGAAAGCGTCCGGCGGCAGGGTCGTATCGGCGTGGAGGAACAGCAGCACATCGCCGCTGGCGTGGGCTGCCCCGGCGTTGCACTGGGAGCCGCGCCCCCGAGGGGCGGCTACGACGAGCGCCCCCGCAGCGGCGGCCAGATCGGCGGTGCCGTCGGTGCTGCCCCCATCGGCGACGATGATCTCAACGTGCGGATCGAGGTCCCGCACCGCGGCCACACAACCTGCGATGTTCGGCGCTTCGTTCAGGGTGGGAATGACGACGCTAAAGCTCAGGTGCGACATAAGGGGCTTTCCTGACTGTAGAACGCGAGGGTCCGAGAGGGTCAGGCGCTACCGGACCCTCCCACCGGGCCGGGGCGTGGGGGAACCGGGTTGCGCCACACCCCTCCAGGTAAAGGCAAGCTGAAAAGAAGATTTCCTGGGAGGGCGAAGCCCTCCCGGTTGATGCTACCCGACTATGGGCTGACCGGCTGGCCCGCAGGCGCCGTAGCCGGCGCTGGCGGGGTTGCTGCTGGCGTCTCTTCCAGTTCGCTGGCTGGAATGTTGATCAGCGGCAGCAATCCCGAGTCTCCGCTCATAAAACGTGGCAGAATGCCGTTCCAGCGTTCGATGAAGCGCAGTTGCAGCAGTTCGGGCGAAATCACCTCGCGCTGCGGGTTTGGGGCTGCTCCGCCTGGTTGGTTCTGGCGGCGACGCCGCCAGAACCAACGAAACAGCAGGAGTTTGGGGTTTACCCACGTTGCACTGGCGCTGCAATGCAGACAACTGCTTCTGGTGAAACAGGCCCCGCATATATTTATTATTGCATGGACGACCGTTCTTCGGGCAGGGTTGCGTGAGTTGGGAAGAAAGCGGGTTCGTTTGGGCGCGTTGCACCCTTCCAGACCCTCCCCGGCGGCGGGGACACGGGGAAATCATGTGCCCAGACAGGCGTTCATCAGCACGGCAAGGTGCCGTTCCAGCACGCGGTACGAGTAGTAGCGGCGGGCGATGGCATAGTTCAGTACGACGATTTCGGCCTGGAGGGCCGGGTCGTCAAGCAGTTTGCGCGTGGCTTCCACCACCTCAGCCGGGATAAAATCCTGAAACACCAGCACCCGGAAGCCTTTGGGTTTGATGTCCACCTGGAAGATCTCGTAGTCGCGCATGATCAATGGGCGGCGGTAGTAGATCGCCTCCAGGAAGGCATTGCCGAACCCCTCGACGGCGGACGGGTAGGTCACCAGGTCAGCGGCGCGGTACACATCCGCCAGGGCAAAGACGGACTGACCGGCGGGGGTCAGCCGCGGTTGATAATTGATGACCTCGTCCGCGAAAATGACGCGCACGCCGAGGAGACGCGAGTACTCACGCAAATACTCCGCGTAGCTCTGCCCCTCGTCGCCAGCGGCGTGCGAGATGACCAGGGCGCAGGGCCGCTCCAGGCGGCGCGCCAGTTCGATGGCGTGCTCGATGCGCTTGCGAGGCACGATGCGCGTAGGCTGCAGCAGCAGATACTCGCTGGTCCCCAGCCCCAGGGCCGCGCGGAGTTCGTCGGTTGTGTGCGCTGGCGGCGGGGGTGGCGTATCGAAGTCCATGACGTTGGGGATCAGGGTCGAGCGTTCGCCGATACGCATGGCCATCTGGCGGGCGGCAAAGGAGTTGATCACCACGTGGCGGATCGATGGCAGCGCCGGCGGAAAGGCCGCCCGCAGGTAGTCGCTGGCGGCGTGCACATTGAAGCGCTCGCGTTCCCAGGCAAAATCGTGATGGTGGGCGATGACCGGGATCCCGGTCTCGGCGATCAGTTCGGTCAGGGCCAGGCCCAGGGGCACGTGCATCGGCAGTGAGAGCACGTTCTCCGCGATCAACAGATTGAGCCGGTAGACGTTGAGAAAGGTTCGCAGATGGGTTTTCAGATGCTCCTTGAGCCGGTGCACCCGGGCCGAGGTCTCGGGCGAGCGGCGGTAGTCGTCGAACAGATCGCGCTGCACCGCCTGCACCTCGGGGTGGTTGAAATGGGCCTCGGCGACGACATAGGCGTGATCCGCGGGCCAGTCGCACTCGCCGGCAAAGGCGAAACAGTGGTGTCCCATTCCGGTCAGGAGCGCGGCCCATTTTGCCGCTTCGAGCGAGACGCCGTCGGTGCCGGCGAGCCGTGTGGAGATGAAACCGATCCGTGCCTGAGGGGGATGCATACGCCACTCGCTTTCCGATCCGCTGCCGTTCGCGTAGACGTGCCTGAACTGCCCGTGACACGATGATAACGCACCGCAGTACCGCTTGATGGTACCATAATTCTGATCACCCGCAAGGGTGGGGTAGGTTGCTGTGCTCTGCGGCACAGCCAGAACCAATGGAGGTTCGCCGTGTTTCACAACATTGTTCTCGCCACCGATGGATCCGCCGCCGCCGAGCGGGCCGTGGATTACGTCGCGTCACTGGCCCGGCACTACGGGGCGCGGGTGCTGGTGCTGCACGCGATGGCGGCCCCACCGGACATCCTCGGCGAGCCGAATTATAGCCAGGCGCTGCACGCGGCCCTGGAGGAGTCGCGCGGTCTGGTGGAGGATGTAGCCAAACGGCTGCGCGAGATGGGGGTCGCCGAGGTCGAAACCGACGTGATCGAAGGTCCGGCCAGCGAAGTGATCCTCGCGGTTGTGGAGACACGCGCGCCGGATCTGCTGGTGATCGGCGCGCGCGGGCAAAGCCCCTGGAAGGGCCTGGTGCTCGGCAGTGTCAGCCTGGCGGTCACCCAGCGGGCGAGTTGCCCGGTGCTGGTGGTGAAATAAGCAACGCTCTCACACCAATTGACAGCCGATTGGAGGAGGGTGGGGAAACCAGGTTTCCCCACGCCCCTGTCGTTAAAGGGGCGCGGGGAGGCTTTGCCTCCCCGAACCGTTAGGAGCAGGGCCGCGCAGCGAAACCACGACGAGGGCGCGTGGTCACCGTTCCGAGGTGGTAAATCTGAACGAGCACGCATACCAGGCACGGCTCACGACCACAAAAAACCGTCTGCGTTCGCCATTGAACGCAGACGGTTTATGATGGAGCGGGAGACGGGATTCGAACCCGCGACCTACACCTTGGCAAGGTGTCGCTCTACCAGCTGAGCCACTCCCGCGGGGTGATGTTGCATTGCTTCAACGGTGAAGAGTATAGCACAGCTTGAGCAAAAATGCAAATCCGGTGAAGATATAGGTCAGGGCCGATGCAACGTCCGCCTCCAGCGGGGGGGAGGGGCGGCGTAGCCGCCCGATAGGGTCATGGTTCGCTGGTTTTGGCGGCGTCGCCGCCAAAACCAGCGAACCATATGGAGTCTGGGGCTCGACCCAAAGATTTTGGATGGCTACGGCCTCTCCACGGGCACGGGCGTGGGGAAGCCCGGCTTCCCCACTTCTTTATCAGAGGGCACTGGCATGGCCAAACCGATCACGATTGAAGGCACGCAGCAGCGCCTGGGTCGCCGGTTGGGCGAAAGCCCCTACTACCGTGTGGTGGAGCGGGGGCCGGGCCGGTTGGAACTGGAGTCGCGTCCGGAGTTGAACCGGCCGACGGCCCTGGCGATCATCGGCGGCGGGGCGGCCCTCCTGGTCGTGGCGGTGCTGATCGCCCTGAGCGGGCTGATCAGCGCCGGGCTGGGCACGGGCTTCGCCGGGGCGGCGCTCTCGGCGGTGCTGGGGGGCCTGCTGGGCGGGTTGGGCTACCAGCGCCTGGTGGGCGGCTACGCTGTGCTCACCACCCGCAACCGCATCGTCATAGACGCCGGGGAGCAGACGATCACCTTTACCCAGAGCAGCCGGGTAGGCAAGGCCCGCGAGCAGCGCGTGCCCTTCAATCGGGTCAGCGGGCTGCGACTGCGCCGGCGCCCGCTTGCGGCGGGCCTGTTGCGGCGCGTGCGCCCGATTGTGGCGCTGGAACTCATCGTTGGCGCCCAGGTGTGGATCGTGGACAGCGCAGCCGACGCGGCGGAGTTGCGCGAGGTGGCCGTGGCCGTCGCCGAGGCGTTGGGTCGCGAGTTCGACACCGCGACCGTGCCGGACGCGACGTAATATCATTTCGGATTTTGGATTGTGGATTTTGGATTGCCGTAACGTCGTTCCAATCAGACCGGGCAATGTTGCCCATGCACAAACAGGAATTAGTATGAGGCCGGGAGGACGGAGCCCTCCCGGTCCCTCTTCTCAGGTGTAGGTTTTTCCGGCGCCTCCTCGCGTCACATGCGCCATCCGGGGCATTGGGACGCCCAACTTCCCCCTCTCCACCTACGGTGGAGAGGGGGGCAGGGGGGTGAGGATCGGAAGCGCATTGGAATGCCGAA